>CALBPH010000432.1 GCA_937899365.1 uncultured Leptolyngbya sp. | reverse complement strand
TAGCTGACTAGCTCCGTCAAGCAAACTGTAATCGCTGTGGATATGGAGACCTACAAAGGACATAATAAGCGCCCGTTTTTAGTACAAGTATACTCAAAAAGCCATGTGACCTGAAGCGTTGGGTTAGCCACTAGCTGTAGAGTCTGGATTATAAGATTAGCCGATTTATAGCGCTACATCTAGTTAATTTAACGTATAGATTTCTAGATGATAATTGCCATGTAGGCGCATCTCCCTGCAAGTGCCGTGAAGACGCCATGCAATTCATCTAACCCTGGATAAAGTGATTGATGTTGAGCAAATGCGCTCTCAGGGGAAACAAACAGAACCTCCGCATATGGGGAGCAACGTGAAATGGAGAACAGTTCGAAATTATTTCATTGATTTTGTATCCATCTATACATTCAAAACCAATGAAAGTTGACGCTAAACCGATGGAGCTAGGCTGCTGACAGGAAAACCCTCGAGGTAACTGGTCAGATTCAGGTCTCTTGAAGAATTAGCAATCTTAAATTGGCCAAACTCCGAGGAAATCTCGGCGACCGCTTATAGCGACCACCTATTTTAGGAGTGCAGACCGATGCTTACTTTTTCTAACCCTGCAACTGTTTATCGTGCCGTTCCCCCGAAGGACTCTCACCCCCAGAAGCGACCTCAGCTAGTGGCTACTTGGCATACCGTCAATGGCAAGCTGGTTTGTCATTGGGTTCCGATCCGAGCATCCCTAGAGCAGTAGGATAAAAACGGCCTAGGAGCAACGCTTGCTAGGTGCTCCCGGCAACGATTCATTACTCCTTAATCTGATCTAAATGTACTTTCCGCAGAGGCACAGAAGCCTGATTAGGGGGAGATGGCGGCAAAAAGTGACAGGGGCGTTGGACGGCTTGGTACAGTACATCTTCATATACTGCTGCCTCAACCACGTAGGCTCCAAATCGTTCGAGATGGGGATTCATCATTTGGGCATCGAAAAGGAGAAAGCAGTGCGATCGCAACCACACCACCAGCTTTACCCTCGCCACCTTCGAACCATCGGGGATATTAAAAAACATCGACTCGCCGATAAATGCCCCCCCTAGCACAATTCCTAAAATAGCCCCCGCCAGCTGATCCCCCTGCCATGCCTCAAAGCTATGGGCATGCCCCGCTCGATGCAACATGCGATAGATCGCCTTCAGCTCATCAGAAATCCAGGTCGTTGTGCGATCGGCACAGCCCTCAATTACCCCATTAAAATCTCGATTAAACGCAATCTCAAACCGATCCTGATTAAGCACCCGCCGCAGTGATTTAGGGTAACGAAATCGATCGTCTAAGGGAATCAGTGCTCGTTTGTGGCTGGAATACCAATTCAGCGTTTGGTAATCACTATCGGCCATCAAAAAATAGCCCTGGGCATAGCACTGCAAAATATGGGGAATCGAGTAAGCCATAGCAGCTGAGATAGCGGGGATATCAACTCGCCCATTACATTCTTCAAACCCTTCCCCTACCGTAGCCTAAAAAAACTTACCCTAAAAGAACCTAAAACCGAAAACATACAGTTTCCGCTGCCGCATTCGCCATGACAGAACCGATTCAGTCCGTCACATTACCAGCCTCTCAAAATCCAGAGCAGGAAGGCGAATGGCTCAAAGCATCACTGCAACAGTGGTTAGACACCGAGTTTTTACCAGAAGCCGTCAATCAAGACATTGCCCAGCGCGCGTCTCAGGTCTTCGTCCGTCAGCGTATGGAAGGGGAAAACGAGCTGATTCCTTTAGTCATGGCAATTTTGACAGAAATGCAGGCCTTCGACTTTTCCAAAAGTTTCTACAGCGAGTTTGCCGTCGCCAATGCCGTGGGTGACTTACTGTTAGACAGTCTAGGCATCGACCGCTGCTGCGGGGCCTAACCACCATCATCCTTAACTAAATTCCATACTCCCCTATATTTTTATGCTCTGGTTCCTGCTCTCCAGTGGCACCGCCCTGTGCGAAGCCCTCAAAGACGTCACCGGAAAACAGGCCCTAAAATCCCTTGACGAATATTCAGTCCTATTAGGCTTTAGCACCGTTGGGGCCTTACTCATGGGCAGCTTTATGCTGATGACAGAGGGGGTGCCCACCCTAGGACCGCGCTATGGGTTAGCGCTACTCGTGGGGGGCGGTCTCAATATTTTGGCGTTTACCCTTTACTTCCGCGCCATCAAAACCGCCGACCTTTCCCTAACCGTACCGCTGGTCACCCTCACACCTTTATTTTTGCTAGTAACGTCACCGATTATCGTTGGCGAATGGCCCACCGGCCTGGACGCGGTAGGTGTGGTGCTGCTCATCACAGGCTCCTATGTCTTAAATCTCAAACCCAGTGAAGGCTTCACCCTGGGTCCACTCCGAGCCATCACCGCCAATACCGGCAGTCGCACCATGATATGTGTAGCCTTTCTATGGAGCATCACCTCAAATTTTGACAAAGTCGGCACGCTCAACTCATCATCGCTGTTTTGGGGAATGTCCCTATTCACCACCGTTGCCCTCGGTATGGTGCCCTTTG
>CALBPH010000431.1 GCA_937899365.1 uncultured Leptolyngbya sp. | reverse complement strand
GGGACGGCTCCATTGAACCGCTTTATAGCCAACGCTCATGAGATTGTTATGGGGTTATTTCTTTAAGTGATGAGGGCCAGCAGGGTGGATTAGGGCAATTCGCCGGTGGGGAGAGAAGTGGCTGCGATCGCAACTCCTTGACCATGACTGTAAAACAGCAGATAGCCAGGACTCGACAACATATCTGGCACGACGGAAAATTGTCGGCGACTATGACCAGACAGCTGTCCTAACAATACGGCATCCACGCCTACAGGCTCAGGTAAGATCTCAGGGACAGTCTCCTCGGGCACCCAGTACACTAGCGTATTGGAGAATGACAGCGGCTGAGAAGGCGTCACCGTTAGGGCCAAATTATCCGAAACGGATTCACCGAAAGAGCTAAGCCCCAAATCCATAATGGCCAATTGAACATCAATGCCATTGACGTTCACCGTTTCTGATGCCAACAGTGCTGCCGTATCGCGGGTGAAAAAGTCAGCTACTGCAAACAGTTCGTCAGATGTTTTGTCCACTATCGGAATCTCAGGTCGCCCGATCAGACCCGCCAAAAAGACAGTCGGTAGCAACCCAGTTAGACTCATCCAAACCCAGAAGTGAACTTTACGCTGAGAGAGAATCATCTTAGACTCCTGTTAGTCGATTACAAAGCAGAAGTAGGAGCTGCCGCCCTTCGATGGGCAGTGATTTCACTGGGCTTTCGCTTACCTCTAACCCAACGCAGCGCAAACACAGGCCAAAACGCACACAGCCCTGGAATGAGTAATAGCCGAAAGCCCAAATTACGTCCTTCAGCATCCGGGTCAACCCGCTGAATACCGAATAAGAGAAAGGGTATTGCAAAGACAAGTCCCGCAAAGAGGTAAGCTCGCACAATCTTGATAACCCAGACCGCTAGGGCAATCAATGCGCTATCCATACTAATACCTCCCCAACAAAAAGGAACAAACGAAACAGTTTAATAAAATTGAAGAATCGATTCAGAGATAGTTTTGAAGAAGTCGAGTACAACACTATTTATATTTAGTTCTTGCTCTTCCATCCGCACTCTACTGCATTATTTCAAGATTAGGCTGCCAGAAAAAATCGTATATCTAACGATCGATTCTCTAAAGGAGCACTAAATCTGTAGAAGTTGCTAAGTATATTGGCATCCCTTTCGACCATCATCGGAGTACACATGGAAGGTACAGCCCGATTCTAAGCAAGTGACCCGATGGATAAAGTTGTCATATCGCCCCTGCTGTCCTAGACTCCAGATCACCTCACCTGGTCGAAACCGTTGGCTACCCTCATATCTCAGTCCACTTACCCCTTGGTGGGTAAAAAAATCCATTTCGAAGCAACCGCTGATAACAGCATAAAAAGAAAATGCTGGATGTCCGTGAATGCTTGTTTTAGCTTGCTCGTCCCACCGCAGTATTAATGCCTCGTAATGGTGATCAGCCCGAAGAGACTCTTGAGCAACACGAGTGCGGGTATAGGTGCAGGGCGAAAAGGGGAGATGACTGAGGTCGGGGAATACCTTATGGATAATCTGTTGTCGTAACCAGGCTCCCAGGCTTGCTGGGTCCGCCGTTTGTTCTCGATGTAGCAACATCTGTTGAAACAGATGCTCTATCTCTAGGTGTGGCATCTGACCCTCTCTACTTCTAGCTGCTGTGCGATCTCAACGACCTGTTCAAAGAAAGCTGTAATATCTTCAGGACGGGTTTGATTGTTGCAACTTGCCAATCGCAGCACTACCTGATGATTAATTTGGGCTTAGTTCACCCTTGCCA
>CALBPH010000430.1 GCA_937899365.1 uncultured Leptolyngbya sp. | reverse complement strand
CCAACATTCGAGAACACTGGAGGCTGCCAACCAGGACAGCGTTTTCGAGAAACCTCTAAAGCCACTCTCAGCACCCACTGAAACTCGTCCAGCAACCGTTTCTGAACCAACATCTGCTCCCAATACTGAATCCTCACCTCATATAAACTCACCCTCTACATCTATCCAGCAAAGCCCGACAGCTACCAGACAGACTCAGTCCTCAACTTCTGAAACATCCTTACAACGCTCGCTAGATAGAGATAGTCAGCCAGAACCCACCGCATCGGCAGGTAGGTCCTTATCCCATAAAGTCCTAGGCTCTTCTGATAGCAATAAATCGTTGCCGAGGGTATTGCAACCATTAGGTGTGTTAAAGCCATTGCCGTCGTTGCGAACTGATAAGTCAGCTCTCGCTCCCTCAGTCTCGCCCCAGACCCAGCTCAAGACGGTTCAACGCCAAGCGATTGCTAACGAATGGGCTAAGAATATTTCCAGTCAAGAGGCTACTGGTTATTCAATCCCACACCCAACCAATCCTAGTGGCTTTCAGTCTTCTCCCTCTCAAGATTTGGCCATCCCCCATATGCCTAAGTTGGTGAACGTAAATAATTCCATCGAGAAATCTTCGGATACTAATTCTACTGCTGCCAATATCCAGCAAGCGAGTGCTGACACTCATGCATCTATTCAGCGACGCAGCGACTCTGAGAATATTCCCAGTGAATGGTCTAACTTAGAAGATCTTGTCACCCATCTACAGAGCACCCCGCCAAATCAGGTATCTGCCAAGGCAGCACCTACTCAGCAGCAGCCCAATACTCACAAGCCAACGGCAAAGGTAGCACCACAATCCGAGCCCCAAACTGTCAAACTGCCTAAGCCAGCGACAGTAACTGTTCAACGCCAGGCAGGCCCACCATCGACGACAAAGCCAACCGTTATCCAGGCTTGCAAAGACACATCTCCTGACGCTGACTCAGCCAACACTGACGAACAAACAGACGACAATCGTAACTACAGTCAGTATCTTGAGCTGTTAGCTCAGGAGGTCTATGGTCTATTACGGCAGCGGCTCTCTCTTGAACAAGAGCGTCGAGGGCCTAAATATCCCAGATAGATCCAGCCCACATTTGCCAAAGCAACATCAGATTAAATCATGAGTAAATTTGTTAAAGCTAAACTTATTGCCCAGGGTGGCGGTAGCAATATCGAATTTATGTTTAACCCCACTGAGCTCAGCTTTAGTCGAAAGATGAATCTTAACTCCTGTGGCGGTGCCCGAACAGATGAGGGCATTCCCAAGGTCAGCTTTGGTTCTCCAGAACCCTACAGCATTACTGTTGGCGGACTGGTCTTTGATACCTATGAAACTGGCGAGAATGTACTTGATAAACACATCGAAAATTTTCGTCAGGCGGGTGAGTTTTTAGACAGTGCAGAGCGCCCTCCCATGTATATCTTTACCTGGGGCAAGCAAGAGTATTTACGCTGTTTTGTCCAATCCCTTACCTTCAAGCTGACTATGTTTTTACCCGATGGCACCCCTGTTCGGGCAACGGTGGAGGTGAAGTTGCAGGAAATTGGTGAGACCAGTAGCTCAGGTAATACCGGTACGCCCAGTCGAGGGAGCAGCAGTCGTTAGAAGCGTGAAAATACGCATGTTCGATTGTTCTGTATTTCTATAAACCCGTAATTGCCGCCATGTTCTCTAAAGATCAGGCTATTAGAATCAAGTTCTATTTATAAGAAGCTATTACATGGCTGCCACCAAATTTGTCGCTACACCTACGCTAAAAATTGATGGTAAAGCCGCCTCTAGCGCACTAATGGAGGATATTTTACAGATTGTAGTCGAGGAAAGTTTGCATTTGCCAGGGATGTTTACTCTGGTGATTCAAAATGACTATTATGCTGGTGAAGAGAACTATCAGGTCTGGAAGCACGAGAAACTGTTTGAAATTGGTAAATCTATTGAGATTGGATTTGCAGCCAGTACGACTGACTCGGATGAATTTGATGATGAGAACAAAGGCAACGTGATCAAAGGAGAGATCACGGCAATTGAAACCCATTTTACCAGCGAGGCCCAGGCTCCCATTATTGTTCGTGGTTATGATGCTTCCCATCGCTTACATCGAGGACGGCACAGCCGCTCATTTCAAAATAAAACTGATTCTGATATTGTTAAATCTATCGCTTCAGAAGTCGGTATTTCTGTTGGGAAGGTGGATTCTAGCGGTGGCCCTTATGGCTATGGAGATATTGGTGGCTCTAGTGGGTATGTGTTTCAACAGAATCAAACCAATATGGAGTTTTTGCGAGAGCGAGCTGCCCGCCATGGGTTTGAGCTATTTGTTCAAGATGGCAAACTTAACTTTCGTAAACCCACCAAGGACAGCACTCTGTCGCTAGAATGGCTTCAGGACATCCACAGTTTTCGCGTCCGAGTAAGCAGTGCTGAACAGGTAAAAAGTGTTGAGGTGCGGGGGTGGGACTACAGTCGTAAAGAAGTGATTGCTGAAACCATTAGCAAAGCCCAACAGGTTTTAACCGACACGGATAGTGGCGAGGGTAGTAAAACCGTCAGCAGCTTTGAGGGCAAGCCCAAGACACCGACATTGGTCATGGTTGACCAACCGATTTCCCAGGCTACAGAGGCCAAAGCTATGGCCCAGGCACTCTATGACGAGGTCGGGGGAGAGTTTGTCCAGGCAGATGCGCGTAGTGAGGGCGACCCCTCTATTCGTCCAGGGCGGGGGGTGAAGCTAACGGGCATGGGTAAGTACAGCGGCAGCTACTATGTTACTGAATCTCGCCACGTGCTCCACGAGCGCATCTACAGAACTGAATTTGCAGTGCGGGGACTGCGCGGTGGTGATCTTCTCCAAACTCTGGAAACTAAAAATACCCTGCAGCCAGGACAGACTCTAATGGCAGGCATTGTGGCTGACAACAAAGACCCTAAGGGCTGGGGTCGAGTCCGGGTGAAGCTACCCACCCTAACAGAAGACCATATGAGTAACTGGGCGCGAGTAGTATCAGTAGGAGCAGGCCCAAGTCGAGGCACTGACTGGCTGCCGGAGATTAATGATGAAGTCCTGGTGGCTTTTGAACATGGAGATATCCATCGACCTTATATTTTGGGTGGGGTATGGAATGGCAAGGATGTTCCACCGGAAAAGACTGAGGAAACCATTGTCAATGGTAAGGTTCGGCTGAGAACGCTTAAAACTCGTCTGGGACATACGCTGCAGTTTGTGGAAGAGGATAAAGGAGATAGCAAACAAGGTATTTATTTAACGACGGTCGATAAGCATCAGCTGCATCTAAATGATACTGAAAAGTATACGGAGCTAAAGACGAAAGATGGCCACCAGCTGAAGCTTGACGATAAGAATAAGAAGATAGATCTAAAAACTAAGGGTGGTCATCAGATCTCTATGGATGACAGTGGGAAGAAGGTGGATATTATCTCTACTGGGAGTTTGAATGCGAAATCGGGGAAGAGCGGCAGTAGCGAGAAGATCAGCATTAACGGTGGCGAGATTACGCTGACAGGGGCGACGAAGATTACGCTAAAGGTAGGTAGCAGTAAGATTGTTATAAGTTCGACAGGGGTGGATATTTCAGGAACTCAGGTGAATGAGAAGGCAAATGCGACGGCAAAGGTGGAGGGGTCGATGGTGGATGTGAAGGGGCAGGCGACGGTGAATGTGCAGTGTTCGGGAATGACGAAGGTGGCAGGAAGTTTGTTGAAGTTAAATTAACTGGAGACACATTATGGGAATGCAAGTTGTCGCGGGGGCTATGCTCAAATGCCCATTTGGTGTCGCCCCTAGTGTCTTAAATGTTTTACCTAAAGGCCCACCCGTCATGGCATCTGGCCCTTTAGCAGCCACCATTATGGACTATGCTCCCATTGTCAATATCCCTCCTTTTGGCATGTGCAGTTCCTTAGCTAATCCTACTGTTGCCAGCGCCACGGCTGCTGCTCTGGGAATACTTACCCCCATGCCTTGTTTACCCGTAATTCCAGCTCCGTGGGCACCGGGTTCGCCCACCGTACACATTAACAACTTTCCAGCTCTCAACAATAGCTCAAAGTGTATGTGTACCTGGGGTGGCGTGATTTCTGTAATGAATCCTGGTCAGTTTACGGTTCAAATTCCTTAGCTTCTTGATCTCTTTGGTCTCTTTCCTTGTTTGCTAATACGCATCGTTAATCGGGAACTCTTAAGGGGTAATCACGCCCAGGAAAGCTATGGGTTTACAATGGCAGACGCATTCTCGAAAAATCCTCAGCAACAGTTAAAACTTCCAGGCATTTTGGGTGGGTTGGGGCCGTTGGCCCATATTGAGTTTGAGCAACGTTTGCTACACCATAGCTCGCGTCGGGGAGCGCGATGCGATCAGGAACATCCTAACTGGATAGTCCTCAGCGCCGCGTCGACACCAGATCGAACCAGAAGTTTGCTAGGAACTGGAGCAGACTGTGTGCCTTACCTAGTGCGCAATAGCCATCGCTTAAAGACGATGGGGGCTGACTTCTTAGTCGTAACCTGTAACACTGCCCACGGGTTTTATAGCACGGTACAAGCTCAGCTGGAGATTCCCTGGTTACACATGATGGATGCCACCGTGAAATACATTGCCGAGAGTTTTCCAACCGTGCAGCGGGTAGGCATACTGGCGACGGATGGGACATTGCGATCGCAACTCTACACCACCAGTCTCGCCCAGTATGGCATCTCTCCCATTTTACCTGCCCTAGGCTCTCCCATTCAGCACCGCGTCATGGAATCAATTTACTCACCAGACTGGGGCATTAAAGCCACGGGTGCCTGGGTTTCAGACATTGCCCTGATCGAGCTAATCGTAGTCTCTCGCTGGCTAGCAGACCAAGGCGCAGAGCTGATCATCGCTGGATGTACTGAACTCTCCATTGGTCTAGCCAAACTCAGCCAGCTACCCATTAACTGGAGCGACCCCCTTGATGTTATGGCCAACCTCACCCTCGACCTTGTCTATGGAACTGTTTCAGCTCCGTCTGTTGTGTCAGCCCAACGTTTCTCATGATCAATAAATTGTTACTGCGGCTCTCGCGTGCCCTCATTATAGCTGTCCTGGTTCTGGGCTGCGGATTGTTTCAGATGTCTATGCTGAGTCAGCCTGTGCTGGCAAATCCGG
>CALBPH010000429.1 GCA_937899365.1 uncultured Leptolyngbya sp. | reverse complement strand
AATATTTTTCTCATATTGTTTCTGTTTTTGCTTTTTCAACTCTAGCCGAGATTACCCTCTCTCTATGAACAAATTGACTGTCTCCATCCCTGTGGTATTCAAAATAATGAGCCTGTTTTTTGGACCCCCATGGTCAATGTTGTTGAGCAGAAAATCATTGGTAAAGACCAAAACCATCTGAAGCTCACGTTGGCCCATACCCATCCAGACACCCATCAGATAACCTCCATGACTGCTCTGGCGTGGCGTTGGGCTGAGTACCCTCCACTGCCACGTCAGGTAGATAATGCCTATAAGCTTCGTTTAAATGAGTGGCAAGGTCGATGTTCGGTGGAGTTAGAACTGGCTGGTATCAAGCTGGCCCAGCCTGATTTGACCGCTAGCTCAATTCCGCCCTGGTCAGAAGAAGCAAGCCGTTCGTTTGTTGCCCCCGCTCCTGTTGAATCTGTAAATGGCGTGCTACCAGATGTCGATTCACCGCCAAAGCTAGCAGATCAGCTAGCGGTGCTTCCCCCCCAACATCAATCGCGACCAAAGCAGCCAGAACTACCCCAGGTTAATGACCATAGCCCCATGGTGGCTGAATCTGTGCCATTGTCTGAGGCAGGTGCTCCCTTGCCCCAGACTATTGGCCTAACGAAGGGACTAGAGCCTGATAGTTCAGCGACCCATGCAGAATTCTTCTATGGCAAACGCCGTTATGTCAGCACAATTTCACAAGACACGACGTCCCCTGAACTCAAGATTCGTAATTGGGAAGGACAGTTGTTGGTTGTGCAGTTGGCCCAGCGACGGGGGGTGCTCCATATTGCAGGAGAGACTCCTGAAGTGGTTGATTTGTCGGACACTTACTACTTCAACCTGTTGCGGGCGGGTTTAAATGCGCTGGAGCTTAAGCAGAAAACAAGCCTGCTAATTCATAAGGACGATCTGTTGGCCGAAAAAGATGAGCTGCTGAGTGAAAAAGATAGTCAAATTGCTACGCTTAATCAGCAAGTCAAAATCTTAGAGGATAAGATTACCCAGCTCTCAGCTGAAAAACAGACGGCGTTTCAATCGCTACAAACTGAGCTACAGCATAAGCAGGCTGCGATTGCTAACCAGGAAGCCCATATTGTTCAGTTGCAAACGGATAGACCACGGCGAGTTGTGCCGCCACCTGAGCCGGCTGTAATTAAGCAAGAGGTGAGGAGCGCTCTGGGAGATGGTGTTTGGTTTTGCATTCAGCCCGACTCTCAGAAGGATATTTGTGCTGCCTATCGTAACCATCACATGCTTCAGTCTGACGGTGCTGATCCGGATATTGCCGATTACTCTGAAGCCGGTATTCGTCTAAGCTTTGCTGTAGAACGGGAAGTGATGCAGCCGTTTTTTATAGATTTGTATGACTTTGTGCGGTTAGAAGGTGTTTCAGAAATTGGTGGTATTGAGCTAGGGCCGCAGCGAAAATATACCTTGGGGATGATGCCATCATTGTTAGCAAAACAGTGGAGCACCTTTGACCGTGAGGCATTGACCCAACAGCAAGCGGTGCCTGACAAACAGCTTTATCGGTCCATCAAGACTAAAAAGGTATTGAGCAGTCGCGATCGCGAATTGCTCATCGAGTTTTTTGAACAGTGGGAGCACCCGATGGCCGCTTGCTTTGGTCAAAAAGGTAAGCAGTCAGCGGCAAGTTTGGACCAAATTAGCCGTTTACGGAATATTGCGGCCCATGGGGAAAGTTTTTTGTATGAGTGGCACTATACCCTGCTGCTTCAGCTAGTAGTGGGGGGCTCCACTCGCCGTGGATTATTTCGGCAGATCTACGGAGGCTAAACTTTATTTTCAGGAACCTATCTGTCAAGACCTGTGGATAACTTATTAGCTTTTCTGAGCCTCTAATGGACCGTGTATTACAGAAATATAAAGATAGCTAAAATTTTTGAATATCAATGCTTTGAGTGCTTTCAGCTCCTTCGCTTGACTGTGCCTATTATCATAAATTGCTAAACATGGTGACTTATGTTTAACCGTTTTCAAAATTTTCCACACGTTTTCCACAGAGTTTTCCACAGCCATCCTGGGTTTTCCACACGTTTTATAAGTGGTCACTATTGTCCGTAATTTAGTCGCTAAATAATATTTCTGTATATTCGAACATGATGGATGAACGGGGATCAGTCGTGTCGTTTTTGCGGACATCTGCGAATGGCCCAGAAAATTTGAGGTTTTGAACCTTTCCATCATGTTTAGACACCATGATTTGCTCTGACTGATTGAAGAAATATTCTGATTGAGGACTGATGTGGATAATCAGAATTTCTAAAACCTATCCCGAAGATCGGTAACGCTGATTTACTGACTAAATCTGATGAATATGTGAGTAGGTTTGGTGAAAATGGGGACCCTGAGCCTATGTGTAAAGATACACAGGTACGAGTGAACTAGGTGGCTGGGGATTTAAAGGGATAGGGGTGTTCAGAGGCTAATGCCTATATCGATTCTGCCAACGTGTGATGGGTATCAATCCCGCTATCATTTTCTGCCTTTATCTTTAAAATTTGTATTACTGAGTAATAACCGTCTGTGTGCTACTGCCGTACAAATACATAGGTACCTATGATTAGTGGTCAAGTTATTGATATTGCCAGTGTGAACCATCTGTCTCATGAGCAGGGCGATCGCTATCGGTTGGAGATCAATATTTGCGATCGCGTCATCAAGCGCTACCCCTATCACTATCAAGCCTGGAACTATCGCAGTTATCTATTAGCCATTATTGGACAATATGAGGCTGCCGCCGAAAGCTATCGTCACACCCTGTCCTTGAAAGCGACAGAGCATCGCGTATGGTGTAACTACGGTGCAGTCCTTGAAAAGCTAGAAGCCCTGGATGAAGCCTCCAGGTGCTTTAATCAGGCGCTTAAGCAGGCCCCATCCTATTTCAAGGCCCAGTACCGCAAAAGTAAAAATCTGCATCGCAGGGCACTGTATGGTGAAGCCGTGGTGAGTTACGACCAAGCAATTCAATTGCGACCTGACTTTTATAAGGTTTGGTACTATCGCGGCAAAGCACTTTTGCAGCTCAACCGTAACGATCAGGCCATTACTAGCTTGAGCAAAGCCGCAGAACTCTACGATGGCGATGGTAAAGTCTGGATGCTTTTAGGCCGTACCTTACTGCAAGAGCAACAGCCCCAAGAGGCATTAACTGCCCTCAATAATGCCGTTCGGATTGAACCCAATAACGCGACTGCATGGAGCTATCATGCGGCAGCCCTCAAAGATCTGGGGCAGTTAGAAGATGCGATCGCAAGCCTTGAAAAATCCGTCACCTTAGAACCAGACGACTCGCGATTATGGCATCTGCGCGGCCTGACACTATTAGAGCTAAATTGGCTAGAAGCTGCCAGGGAAAGCTTTACCACATCCCTCAAGATACAGGCCTATAACTACCAAGGTTGGCTAGCCATGGGGTGGGCGCTGCAAAAAATGGAAGATTATGGCTTGGCTATCGAAGCCTACGATAAATCCCTAGCCATAGAACCCGATCAACCATTTGCCTTTTACAATCAAGCCCGTTGTCATGCCCGTCTTGGTCAAGACATGTGGGCGCTTGAGCATTTGCGTCGGGCGATGTCGTTAGACCCCAATATTTACACTGAGCGTGCCTATGCCGACCCCTTGCTACAGTCCATTGTGCAAGATATGGAAGATGACGACAGTGGTGAAGATTTAGACGATATAGAGCTGATTGCCTTTGATTCACATTAAAACCGTAGGGTTGTGCCATGGCACAACCCTACGGTTTTATCAATATGGAGCTAAGCGGGCTCGAACCGCTGACCCCCTGCATGCCATGCAGGTGCTCTACCAGCTGAGCTATAGCCCCTTGGGTCTAGTTAATAATCACTTGCCAAGTGGTCTACCGTCAAGGGATGACGCGAGTGGGTTTTGTCAGCTGGTTTAGATGGGGGTGTGATCGAGGGCACGTCTAAGGAAACGGAAGATCACGCAATGATTAATGGAATTGATGGGGACAAGCCTGTTTCTCTACATAGAACAAAGCAAGCATGTTCTCACCCATCACTATTTCGGAGCTTTTTACCATGACACCTATCCAAATCGAAGGCTTACAAGTTTGCCTCTGTTTTGCGCTCTCCATGGTTATCCTGGCACCGCTTTTTTGCTGGGTGTTGCCTAACCGTCAGCAGACAGTTTAAGGCGACCTATGTTTACTTTGTTCACCACCTATCTATCAGGGCGCTGTCTACTGAACTCTCTCATCTTTGTGCATCTTACCCTTCTCATTTATAAGCTGTCGAAACTGACTGCATCTACCAGTTTAATCAGGCTATGAATATACCTGTAAGCCTTAAGCGACAGCAGTTAACCTGACTAGCAAATGTCTTAATGCGTTGGGACATTTGCTAGTCCGCGTGATTGATTTATTGAGGTTGTTCT
>CALBPH010000428.1 GCA_937899365.1 uncultured Leptolyngbya sp. | reverse complement strand
CCACTAAGGGGCCCGGGGGACCTTATAGAGCAGTTTGGGAAAATTACCGATATCTAGACGACGACCGTCAGCCTGCGGGGAAGCGAGCGGCAAAGTCGCAACGTCAACCGATGCAGAGGCTAAAACAGACCTTTAGCCGTTTGACACGGCGGATAAAGCAATAATTTTTTCCCTTGCCCATCGAGCATATTTCGGGTCCGGCACAGCCCATTTACTATCACCTGATGGGCTGTGCCCACCCTCCTAACTCCCTAACCGCCTGCTTCACCCATGACTTCTTCTCGCTGTTCACTATCGATTATGGTGGCCCGCACCGATATTCCGTTCATGATGGAGACCATTCCCCATCTGGTGCGCACCAGTCACTACCCCTTTGTAGAAAGGGTGCTGTTTTTGGATACGGCCCCCCTAACCGGGGATAAGGTGGGTCGACCGGGCATTGGCACCCTAGAGCAGCTGCGGGAAAACTGCGCTCAGCTGGTGGCCATGGGCGTAGTCGATCGCCTGGTGGACATGGACTATAACGATGCCTATCGGCAGCGGGTATACAAAAAACACTTTGGCTCTATTCCTAAACCCACCCACAATTGGAAGGGCTACCCGATTTTGGGTACGATTTTTTCCCTCGAAGAAACCGTTGGGGACTATGTGGTGCATTTTGATAGCGATATGCTGCAATACCAAAAAGATGACCACAGCTGGATTACCGAGGGCATAGAGCTGATGGAACAACGCCCCGAGGTGCTGTTTGTTCGCCCCCTATCGGGCCCACCTACTGCTGACGGGAGTCTGCACCAACGGGTTTCCTACGAAGCCGATGACGGTTTTTATCGATTCAAGTTTTTTGGCAGCCGCGCCTATCTAATTAAAAAGCAAAGCTTTAATGCGTTTTTACCCGTTCCAGTACTGTGGATGGATTATAAAAACGAGTGGCTAAAGCAGCTGCCTGCGCGGGTGCTCACCTGGCTCAATTACTGGACCGGTCGAGGCAAGCTAGACTCCTGGGAGGTGATGATTTCCCGTGAGTTGGAACGTACCGATGGCTGGCGGGCCACCCTATCCAATGCAGATGCTTGGACCCTGCACCCCGTCGTCAGGGGCCAGGACTATATCACTGCCCTACCCAAAATTATCCGCACCATCGAGCAGGGTGACTACCCCCAGGGTCAAGAAGGATATTACGACCTCAACCTAGACCTGTGGCTAGAAAAAGTTGGGTAACGCCTACGCCTGACGGCTAGGGTACTGCTGCAAATACTCCAAAAAATGGGGCCAGTTGAAGCTGCGGGGATCTTGACGGGAATTGGAGCGGTCAACAACGGCATGGGTCACAATCCGTCCTTCAGGAATGGTGGTTTGGGCCATTAGCCATGCCAGGGACTTGTACTGAACATCGGTATATCCGCTGTGGGTGGGTGCATTATTTTGGCCATCGGACGGGGTGACCAACGAAATGTGATAAGCAAAGTTATTCACCGACGAGGCGAACTGGGTGTTAGTCACAGCGGTTTCAGGACCGTTGGGACCCTCAAACACGGAGTTGCCGGCACCAAAGGCTCGCTTCTCGGGCGGCACAATGTAAATCACGGTGCCATCGCGGTCAATGATGGCATGGTAGCTTGCTTGATCTTCATCCCGAGGATGATAGGTCTGAAACGTATTAATGGCGCTATTGGCACTCCATACGGTCTCATGGAGTACCGCTATGTAATCTTGGGTAAGGGGGTTGCCATAGGCATCTACCGTGTAGCGCTCCCCATAGTTTGAAGGATCCGCCAACGCCACTCGCTCAGGGGGTCGATAGGCGGAACTGCCCTGGTCGGCGGTATAGATAAACCCATGATCGACTGGGTCCTGGGCAGCGGCGGGGGCAGGTTCTAACACCTCGACGGCAGGGGTCGCCACAATCTGAGGTTCAAAAAACGCTTTGTAGGTGGTGGCCAAAATAACGGTGGCCACCATCGCCAGACAAAACGCACTTACGTATACTCTGATTTTGAACCAACGTTGATCGCCCATGGACATTGCTCTAAAGGAACCTGGGAGCGGGTGCAGCTAGCGACCCATAAGCACCAACACAAAGCAAAGGCTTCGTGAAGATTATTACGTTTTCTTAGAGTATTCTTTTCAGGTCGATTATTAAAGTAGCCAAACAGGCAAATTTCCTAAATTTATTGGGGTAATTTGTACGTTTTTTTGATTTCTGCCCGGTCACGGCTGGCCACTGTGGGCATAAGGGGGCTAACGGCCTTGACGGCTGACAAACTGCCGATAGTACTGTCGGTAGGCGATCTCTAGACGACCACCGTAATCTGCGATCGCAGCCCGCTGCCGCCGATAAAGCCCCTGAAATACATTGGCAAACAGCAAGGTCACCATGGCCACAACCAATCCTAAAGCCGTAGATACCAGCGCTTCCCCAATCCCCGCCGTCACCCCCGAAGCTCGAGCGGTGCCCACATCACCAATCTGCACAGACGACAGTGCACTAATTAAACCCAAAATCGTACCCAGCAGCCCTAAGAGTGGCGCTAACCCCACCACCGTTTCAAAAACCGTACTAAACCGCTTCAACAGCGGAATCTCTGCCTGGGCTGCACTCTCTAACGCCAGTTTAAATTCCTCTGGGGTGGCTTGCTCTAACGATAGGGCAGCCAAAAAAATTCGCCCCATCGGCAAAGACTGCTGCTGCCTTAAGGTTTCAATAGCCGCCTTAGGCTGCTTGCCATAGTCCACCAGAAACCCATTAACCACTCGTTCTTGGTGCTGAGAAATTTGCCACCAAAACCAGCCCCGCTCCAAAATCAAAGTCACCACCAAAATAGATGCCGCCAACAGTGGCCAAATAACTACGCCACCAGACGTAAATAGTTTTGAAATCCCCACCTACAGCTCCCTATTGGCTATTTTTAGCGATTTTTTACAGTTACTAACTTTAAATCCTGAATTTAACTAACACAGTTGCCAGCTATGTGTGATTTTTACAGCACGTGTCATAACAAAAATCAGCAATACCGCTTTTTAATATAGCCATTGATAATAATCAGGATTTATCAGCATTTCAAGACATGTGCTTTTATATCGCATTTTTAACCCTTGTAAACTTATTTACCAATGGCTTTAGATAGGTGTCAAAAAAGCGTACTTTCACCACAGGTTTACCCTTGTCTAGGACATCAATAATTAATCACAATTCTTTTCTACTTCCTTGAGAAGAAATTAAGTTACGACTACATGGCTTTCATCTCCAAATGCCTCATGTATGATGAAAACAAACGTCTAATTTGAAGGCATCAGCTTACTGAATTCAATCAGTTTAACCAGTGACTAAGAGCAGTCTAAATTTGTGCGTGACTACCCGATTTTTTGCTGATTTTTGCCGCTGTTGCCCATTTGTAAACTCTTGACAAAATATCCCCCAATCGCCTGTGAGTACTGAGGGGTCACTAAAGGTCGATGCTAACCCTTGCCAGGGATGTAAATCATAATAAATTGGACAGGATTAAATCATGTTGAATCACCGCAATACCCTCAGTCACGACCCTGGATTCACGCCAGACCAAGTGTTAGAAAATCGTGGTAGAGTTGCGATTTTTATTGATGGTTCCAATCTGTTTTATGCCGCCCTTCAGCTTGGCATTGAAATTGATTACACCAAGCTGCTATGCCGATTGACTGCAGGTTCCAGATTATTCCGAGCTTTTTTCTACACCGGTGTAGACCGCACAAACGAAAAGCAGCAGGGCTTTTTGCTGTGGATGCGTCGTAATGGTTACCGTGTCATTGCAAAAGACTTAGTGCAGCTGCCCGACGGATCTAAAAAAGCAAACCTTGATGTTGAAATTGCGGTTGATATGATGGCCCTCGTCGGCTGTTATGACACAGCGATTTTGGTCAGCGGTGATGGAGACTTGGCCTATGCAGTGGACGCGGCAAGCTACCGTGGTGTCAGGGTAGAGGTTGTCAGCCTACGCTCCATGACAAGCGACAGTCTGATTAACGTGTCCGATCGCTATATCGACCTAGATAGCGTCAAGGATGATATTAAAAAGACACCGCGTAGCCACAGCAATGGATATACCTATCGTCCATTGACCGGTTTGAGTGTCATGGAAGATGAAGAAGTCACCAGTGATCAGGCATAAGATCCGCTAGGATAATCTGGTCAATCAGATATGTGCTAGCACAGGTGACACTCCATAAAACTGTATGAATAAGTGGGCTCGATTTACGATAATTGCGGTGTTTCTTACTGTGATAGTCGTAGCTGTACGAACCTGTCAGTCATCGAGTGACACCTTAGAAAGTCTTCAGAACCAAGCAAACTCGGCCCAGGCTGAAGCAGAATTAACCCTTAAGGATGTCACCCTAGAGCAGCCTGACGAAAATGGTGGGCTGCTTTGGCGGGTCAAGGCCAAAGAGGCCACCTACAGTCCAGATCGTCGTTTGGCCAGTCTCAAGGAGCCAGAGGGGGAACTGTTTCAAGATGGCAAAGTCATCTACCAGGTCAAAGCCGACCAGGGTGAAATTCGAGAGGACGGCGAATCAATATTTTTGCAGGGCAATATTGTCGCTACTAGCCCAGACAATCAGCTCACCCTCAAGGGAAACAGTCTAGAGTGGACACCTAAGCAAGACTTACTGCTGGTGCGAGACAGCATCACTGGCAACAACCCACAGCTTCAGGCAACCGCCCAGGAAGCACGGCTGTTCAATAAAACTCAGCGTCTCGAATTGTTTAGGGGTGTAGTGGCCACGACCAAGCAAGAGCCCTGGCTCGGGTTTGAGTCAGAAAAGCTCGTGTGGCAGCTAGAACAAGAAAAGCTGGAAACGGACGTTCCAGTACAGATGGAGCGCTATGTTTCTAAAACCGATCAAACGGTAACGGATCGCATAAATGGCCAACAAGGGGAATTTGACCTGGCAGAACAGCAGGCCACCCTACAACAACAGGTCCAACTCAGCGCCCTTAATATCCCTCTGCAAACCAACAGTTACTTTGCTGTGTGGAATGTTAATGAAGTTACCGTAGTAATTGATAAACCGGTTCAAATTCAGCACCCTAAGCGCTAGCTCAGCTCCAATGC
>CALBPH010000427.1 GCA_937899365.1 uncultured Leptolyngbya sp. | reverse complement strand
GTGCCAACCCCCTGATGGCACAGCTTTAGCAGCTCAAGTACAGACCTAGGCTGACGCTGCAAGCACGGGCATAACGTGAATTAAACCTTAAGGTATCGTTTGCGTAACGGATTGTAGCGATAGTATAGATTTGGGATAAAATTTGTCTCCTCTTCTTAACCTATGTTTTTGAGCGGAGCAGGTTATGAGGCCATATCTAGATATGAGTTTCTAAATTCCATATAGCAAAATCTCTGTTTTTAAGATGCCTCGTATACTTGTCGTCGATGATGATCCGGCTATTTCCGAACTGGTAGCAGTTAACCTGGAAATGGCTGGATATGATGTCAGTCAGGCTGAAGACGGTATCAAGGGCCAAGCACTTGCTGTGCAGCTCTTGCCCGACCTGATTATGCTTGACCTGATGTTGCCTAAGGTAGACGGCCTTACCGTTTGCCAACGTGTTCGCCGTGATGAACGCACAGCAGATATCCCGGTACTGATGTTGACCGCCTTGGGTCAGACCCAAGATAAGGTTGATGGATTTAATGCAGGTGCCGATGATTACCTCACAAAACCGTTTGAGTTAGAGGAAATGCTGGCACGGGTTAGGGCGTTGCTACGACGTACTGACCGTATTCCTCAGGCTGCAAAGCATAGCGAAATCCTAAACCATGGCCCACTCACCTTGGTGCCCGAACGCTTTGAAGCCATATGGTTTGAGCGGACTGTCAAATTGACCCACTTAGAATTTGAGCTGTTGCACTGTCTTCTGCAACGCCATGGTCAGACAGTTGCTCCCAGTGAAATTTTGAAAGAAGTTTGGGGCTATGACCCAAATGACGATATTGAGACCATCCGGGTACATATTCGTCACTTGCGGACCAAATTGGAGCCGGACCCACGTCATCCTAAGTTCATTAAGACTGTCTACGGCGCTGGTTACTGCCTAGAGCTGCCTCAAGATGATCAGCTCTATTCAAGTCGTGTGGCCAGTTAAGCTGGGCTTAGTTAAAGCGGACATTAGGAGAAGACGTTTCAGTGTTTAAGTTTCATCGCTGCTGTACATTTGGAGGTATGGCACTACAGCATCGCCTACATGTAACGAAAGGGAGCCCAAGGCGGCTCCTTTTTTAATAGCTTTTTATCGACGGTTGGCTGTCACCACACGGTGGTGATGAAATGGGTTTCTGGCGGTATCCCATAAAACAAATCCGCCAGTAGGAGCTGTTCCCACCGACGGAGTTGTTCGTTCAGTTTGACTTAAATACCCTGGCCGCAGAGCTATTTGGTAAGCGCTTCAACGGGGAAGTACTCAGCCGGTGCTAGGGCATTACCGCGAATTAGACTACCAATGGTCTTGGCAGTAATCTTCATCTGGGTAATGGGGTTAGCGGGCACAACGGTTTTGTACAGATAGCTGTCAAAGGTCAGCTTCTGTACATCCATGTCGGCACACATCTCAACAAAGGCTTCGCGTGTCGCATCGGAACGATAGAACACCCGCTGCAGAATATCTAGCACCAGGTAGGTAATGCCATACTGCTTATCCCAACGCTTGATGTAGGTCTTAAGTTCTGCTTCTGTGAGGGCACGCTCACCACTGTTGGATAGTTCAACGATGGTTTCTGCACACATGCGACCAGACTTGGCTGCAAAGTAAATACCTTCGCCCGAGGACTTGGTTACGGTACCAGCGGCATCCCCCACTAGGGCAACCCGACCCACAACCCGGCGCTTGGCCGCCCGCTCACGGATGCCCTTTTGCAGCTGCTTGATTTTGGCTTGGTTGACACGCATGGTGCCGGTACCGACAGCCACGTGATCGTACTTGGGAAATACCCAGGCATAGAAGTCGGGGGACACGTCATCGCCGACATACATTTCAGCAAGCTCTTCGTAGTAGCCCATTTTGTCTTCGGGCAGACGAATGCGCTCTTGAAATGCGATCGCATAGTTATAGTCACCAGCATCGATGGCCCGAGCCACACGGGAGTTGGCACCATCCGCACCAATTACCATATCTACCTGGAGAGTTTTAGCATCTCCCTGGAGCGTGCCGTTGGAATGATCGGCATAGTGCAGCGTATAGGGATCCTTATCGTTACCAGGAATCTCTAACTTATGTACGGTGCCATTAATGACCTTAGTGCCAAGCTTTTCAGCACGCTCGCGTAAAAAGCCATCTAGCACCTCACGACGGCACATGCCAATGTACTCTTCGTCTTTGAGGGTGCTACCAATGTTTACTTCAATGTTTGAAGGAGAGATCATCTTCATCTTGCGCACGCGGCGGTCGATGATCTCAGGGGGCAAATCAAACTCATCCACCATGCAGAGGGGAATGGCTCCACCACAGGGCTTAGCGTTGTCTAACTTACGCTCAAATAAGTAGGTTTCAATACCTGCCTTTACTAGTGTCTCAGCAGCAGAAGAACCTGCCGGACCGCCTCCAACAACCGCAACCCGAAGTGCCAAGGTGTTTTTCTCCCATCTGAACTAAAAGCTATGGTTCGTATGCTATCACGCTGATTTGAGCTGATCTGGTCCACTCCTAGAGATGTAAAAAAAAGAAACACGATTGGGTCAGAGTGCTAAGCAAATAACTTTTAAGGGGCGTAATTGTTGTCAATTTCTGACAACAATTACGCCCCTTAGGGCTAAGGCTAAGACCAGGAAAACAGTTTAGATAACTATGATTAAAATCACGGATATTCTTAGAAAAAGCACGATTTTAATCGAAAATCAATCAGTTCATTCGGGCATCGGTGAATACATTTTTTTCTATCTATGCAATCGCCTCCTTAAACCCAGCTCTATGGATAAGAGATTGAAGTGTAATGCAGAAGTGAACACATCTGTTACTTAGGACTAGCGAAGCTTACACGCTACTTGGCTTAACAAATGATGTTTCCAAATTCCATTCATTTACTTATATTAATAAGTAGGGAGAATCGATTTAAATATAGTAAGAAACTGGATTGATTTAATTCAATGGTTCTTGATCGCAATGATTAACATGTGTCAGTCGTTGTTTTGATTTCATGGGACTGCCTCAGGGAATTACTTGTCTCCTTATGATTGGGCCTTTGACGTTGCCCAGTTAATTGCATCTATTGACTAATTTCCAATATTTAGTGTGTTTCCTGAAAACTTAATATGTATCAGTCCAATCAGCCCCCGGCACTGGATGGCCAGTCGCCCCAGGCTACCCCAACCCATCTAGCGCAAATTTGGGCTAAACGATATGTCGGTACTGTGGCCGCTTATGAGGACAGCCTCAGCAAGGTGGCAGAGCTGAGGAGCCGCACAGATATCGTTAAAACCCTAACTTCAGAGCTTCGGTCTGCCAGCTCCAAGGCTTGGAACCTGACGGAATCGCTGCTGGCTTACGAAGTCAGAAGACACAACATCAACGCCACACTGATTGACCCGTGGAGTGTAGCGAAGGATGTCCATGGGGTTTATGACCAGGCATTGGCTGCCTATGCCCAGCACATTCCACCCCAGCGTTTGTCGGTCAAGATTGCGGCTGGCTTGGGCACCATTCGTCAGCGTTATACGGCTGGGGACCCCAGACTGATTGGGTTTGTCAGTATGCAATTCCATCACTGCGGGCAAATTTTAATAGAGAGCGCACCAGCCTCAGAGCAGGAGATCTTGGCGTCTTACTTTAAGGTGATTGACGATCACCTTTATATGCCGCTGCAGCGCGCCTATAAAGCAGCCGCCAATTACGCCTATGGTGACGAGCGCTTAAAAGTGATTCAAACGCTGCTGCCCCATAGCACCACCATTGCCAACAACGTGGTTAATCGTGTGCTACAGCTTTACCCTAACTATCGCTGCTCCACCGATCGCCTCGATAGCAAGGTTGTGCGTGTTTCTAGCGTGCGCGACACTGAGATGTTTCAGATATATCTGTGGACCTGTGTGCTGGAGCAAAGTTTGGCCCCCATTCAACAGGGGCTATTCCCCCTGTGTGTGATGCTCTCGCCCCCCCTTAAGGTCAATTGGGAGCTGGTGCGGCAAATGCTACACCTGTTGGGTCGAGAGTTTAATTGGTATGTAAAGCGCGAGCAGATTCAATACTATGCGCCCTACCAGGAAGCCATGTGGGAAATGTTTTCGCCCAGTGTTTTTCCTGACGTTATCTAGTCGAGCTAAATCCGGCCACACCCGGTCACACTGGCCAGGTTGTTTGGGGTAGGTTGTTTGGTTCAGATCGTTTGGTTTTGTTGCATCTGGGACTGGAGGATTCGTAAAATGAGGCCCCCACCCAGGGTACTAACCATGAGCCATAGCCAAAATTGATGGGCCAGGGCATTGTCCAGCGCCCAGCCCCCTAGTGGCGGACCGATGAGATACCCTACGGCCCAGCACATGGAGTTGATCGATAGGTAGACACCGCGCAGTGACGATGGGGCCAACCCAACCACTAACGATGAGGCCACCGGGGTATAGGCCACGGTCCCCAAGGCCATGGCGGTGAGACCGATGAGCACAAAGAGCACCGGGCTAATTATCTGCTGCCCCACCAGCCACACACTGAGAAAATGTATGGCCCAAAATAATAGGGAAATCATTAGGGCATGGGGCTGGGTGAAGCGATTGAGCCAGCGGGCCATGGGTAGCTGACATAGGGCTGTGAGCACAATGGCCCAGGTAAAAATGCCCCCCACTGCTGCATGGTTATCGAGACTGGTAAAGCGATTGAGATAGAGGGGCAGCGTGCTTTGGGATTGAGCCAAATATAGGGTAAACAGGCTATTGACCACCACGTAGATTTGTAGGGTGCGATCGCAAACCGCCCGACGCCACCCCTGCCAAAAATCCCCTGAGGCACTGTCTGTCTTACTCAAGGTCTCAGTGATGGCCATGGCCACGATGGCGTAAAACACCACAAATGTGATCCCATCAAAGGCAAACAGCACCCGATAGGCCTGAAAAACCGCAATCACCGCTCCACCCAACACCACCCCTGCGCTTAGCCCCAGACTATCGGCCAGTCGAGCAATGGCAAACGCCTCATTTCGGTTTTTCTCGGTGGTAAGGTCGGCGACCACGGCATCGCTATCGGGCCAATATAGGCCCACCC
>CALBPH010000426.1 GCA_937899365.1 uncultured Leptolyngbya sp. | reverse complement strand
TTTGCGATCGCATCCGCTTCATAGCTAGGTAACTCATCATTACCCGGTAAAACTTTTACGACAGCACCCGGAGCCGCCATCGTAAACAGTTGAGTTAGCTGTTGGCTAATCTCCCCTGCCCCTTCTCCCTGCAAGACAGCCATGGGCATAGACAACGAAGCTAGCTGGGTTCCAACAATTTCTGGCTCTAAAACCTTTCGACGTCGCTGAAATAAAAGTCGACAAGCCACAGGATAACGCTTAAAAAGCTGCCGTAGACGAGTATTCTGCAACCATGTCGGTACCCGTCCCGGTTTAGGCTTGCGAGCAAAGAGTTTAGCAACAGCTAGCCACAGACCTGCCAATGGGCTAATCAGCCAGCGGGCCTGCTGCCAGCGTTTTGGGGCATAGCTTAGCCCCTCGGGCTCTAACACGCACAGAGCCTTTACCTGTTCTGGATGGCTGAGGGCATAACGAGCCGCTACCCAAGCCCCCAGCGATTGACCAACTAAAACAACAGAATCTAACCGCAGGGACTCCAATAGCTCTGCCAGGGTATTCACCTGCATAGCAATCGAGTAAGCAGATTTATCTTTTAACCGTTGGGACTCCCCAAATCCCATCAGGTCAGGAGCCAAGCAATGGTACTGCTGCCCCAGCTGCGACAGCACATTACTCCACTGATCGCCGTCATGCCATGACCCATGGAGAAAAACCACAGTTTGACCGCGGCCCACCTCTCGCCAAAACAGCTGCCCATGCTTTAGCTGGCGGCGCAGGTTGCGTACGGGCAGACTGGCTTTAGGCCAAAACAGTGGCTCCATTAAAATAGTCCTGTAGCTGCTGATCGTGATCGTGGGCTAGGTTACCACGGGGAATGGCATCCACCGCAAAAGCCTCAATTCTCATGACCTCAGCTTTATCTCGAATAAAGAATTTGCCATCCACATGGGCTTCGAGGGCGACACAGGTGGAATGGAAGCGTGGGTCGCGCTCTGGATGGGAATATACCCCGACTAGGCGACCCACATTGAGTAAATCTAACCCTGTTTCTTCTAACAGCTCTCGCCTAGCAGAGGTGACAATATCTTCCCCCCAGTCCACTAGACCACCGGGCAAACCCCAACGACCGCTGTCACGGCGCTGGATCAAAACAATACGACCATCGGGCAGAATGGGAATCACGCTGGTGCCGATTAGAGGCCGTCGTAACAGCAGACCCAATAGGGTCCGTACCGGTCGCCAAAATTGCGGCATGGGCTCAAAGCTCGTCTAGTTCAGCAAGAAGTTCAACCGGATGCTTCTCAGCCTTGACCTTGCGGTAAATCTTTTCCAGATTTCCATCTGGACCGATCACAAAGGTGCTGCGGCTAATCCCCATATATTCTTTACCCATAAACTTTTTGAGACCATAGCTGCCATAGGCGGTTGCTACTTTAGCCTCTTCATCCACCAGCAGTGGAAAGGGTAAATCGTGCTTAGTAATAAACTTTTGGTGGGATTTGGCATTGTCTGCGCTGACGCCCAGGACCACCACATCCTTCGCCTGATAAGCGTCGTAGTTATCTCGAAACGCACAGGCCTCTTTAGTGCACCCAGGGGTGTTATCGCGGGGGTAGAAATATAGCACCACACGTTTGCCCTTTAGCTCGGCCAGGCTGACGGTATTTCCATCAGCATCAGCCAAGCTAAAGTCAGGAGCCGGATCGCCAACTTGCAATGTCATTGAATCTTAAAAGCCTACTTACCAAGGTTGCCCTTAAGATTGTATACCCTCTCGCTAGTTGCTTATTTCTATGGCAAATCGGTGTGACCCATCAAGTAGCGATCGCATTCACGAGCCACACCGCGACCTTCATTAAAGGCCCACACCACCAGGCTTTGACCCCGACGGCAGTCACCCGCTGCAAACACCCCAGGAATGCTGGTGGTGTACTGCTCAAATTCCGCTTGGATATTACTGCGACCATCTTGGTCTAGACCCAGGGCATCGATCAGCGGCTGCTCTGGCCCCAGAAAGCCCATGGCCAATAACACCAGCTGAGTCGGTATTACCCGCTCAGACCCCGCCACATGCTGGAGTTGAAAGCGACCATTTTCATCCTTTTCCCAAGCCACATCCACCACATGCACGGCTTTTACATGGCCATTCTCATCAGATTCAAACTTAGTCGCTGTAGATAGATAGGCCCGAGGATCGCCACCAAACTTAGCGGCCGCTTCTTCTTGGCCATAATCCATACGATAAACCTTAGGCCATTCGGGCCAGGGGTTATTGGCCGCTCGCTCCTCTGGGGGCTTAGGCATAATCTCTAACTGGGTCAGGCTGGTGCACCCATGGCGAATTGAGGTGCCCACACAGTCGGTGCCCGTATCCCCGCCGCCGATGATCACCACATCTTTACCCGCAGCAGAAATCACCTGGTCATTCTGGGTGGGGTCAATCACCGCCTGGGTGTTCTTGGTCAAAAACTCCATGGCAAAGTGAATGCCATTAGAGTCGCGTCCCTCAATGGGCAGATCTCGAGGACGAGTTGACCCGGTACACAGCACCACCGCATCGTATTCTTTGACCAAGGTGTCTGCCGGCAGATCCTTACCAATCTCGGTATTGCAAATAAACCGTACGCCCTCTTGCTCTAGCACCTTGAGGCGACGTAGCACCACGGCTTCTTTTTCCAACTTCATATTGGGAATGCCGTACATCAGTAGGCCACCAGGGCGATCGGCCCGCTCATATACGGTGACTAGATGACCCGCCTTATTCAGCTGTGCTGCCGCTGACAAACCGGCTGGACCAGAGCCCACAATGGCAACCGTCTTACCCGTGCGCGTTGCTGGCGGCTCGGCGACAATCCAGCCTTCTTCCCAGCCTTTGTCGATAATGGCATGCTCAATATTTTTGATGGTAACCGGTGGGTTATGAATCCCTAGTACACAGGCCCCTTCACACGGGGCCGGGCAAACTCGACCGGTAAATTCAGGAAAGTTGTTGGTCTTATGGAGACGATCTAGGGCCTCTTTCCATAGACCGCGATATACCAAGTCATTCCACTCAGGAATGAGATTGTTGATGGGGCAGCCGCTGGCCATGCGGTTAATGGTGTTGCCCGTATGGCAGAAGGGCGTGCCGCAGTCCATACAGCGGGCTGTCTGGTTACGCAGTTTCTCATCTGGCAGTGGGGTATGAAACTCTTGCCAGTGATGAATCCGCATCAGCGGTGAGACATCGGGCGCAATTTCGCGGGTGTATTCGAGAAAGCCGGTTGGTTTACCCATGGGAGAAATCGTTGAGAATTAATGATTGATTTGGAGGGTGGGTCATACCCACCGTGGAAAACAAGACAACCCGATATCGATATAAAAACAATGATCGAATCAAGGCAAACGGTGATGAAGGGGTTAGTTCCCCGCCACCCGGGCGACATCTTTAATATTTGCCTCAAACGCTGCCGACAGAGCATCGTCACCGCTCAGACCATCTTCCAGTGCCTGCTTTAGAGCCTGGATAACACGCTTATAGTCGCGTGGGATCACTTTGACAAACGTGGGTAAGAGAGCGTCCCAATCACCTAAAATCTTGCATGCTTTTTGACTACCTGTATAGTCCTGATGATTGGTTAACATCTCGCTCAGATCAGCAATCTC
>CALBPH010000425.1 GCA_937899365.1 uncultured Leptolyngbya sp. | reverse complement strand
ATTTTAGGCCAGAAGTTAACGCGACAGATACCCTTGGAACAGTAGAGCCTGAGGTCTTGTTAGTTCATCCGCCTACTTGGCGGTCAGCGCTCCTTTCGGATAGGCAATGCGCTTATGGTTGAACTGCTGCCAAACCTGTACAAACACATTGGCAATCACGTCCATGTCCTTGCGGGTTAGGCAAGAATCGATCAGCTGTTTGTCCTTCCAGCGGGCGCGCAGAATTTTATTTACCATGGCGTAGGCTTCTTCAGCGCAGGCTTCTTTATTTAGCGATCGCAACGCCGCTTCACAAGAATCGGCCAACATGACAATACCGGTTTCCGGTGATTGGGGAATCGGGCCATCGTAGCGAAAGTCCTCATCCTGGATTTCCATGTCAGGATTTTGGCTAGCAATTTCCTGGGCCTGATAATAAAAGTAGCTGATTAACATGGCTCCCTGATGTTCAGGAATAAATGCCTGAATGGCCTTGGGGAGGCGATGTTTCTTGGCCATCACCAACCCTTCGGTCACATGCTTTTTAATAATGTCGGCACTCACCCAGGGGTCATTAATCAGGTCGTGTTTATTGGGCCCACCCATTTGGTTCTCAATAAACCCCAACGGGTCATGCATCTTACCGATGTCATGGTAAAGGGTACCTGCACGCACGAGTTCGACGTTATGACTAAGGGCACGGGCAGCGGCTTCCGCCAGGTTAGCCACAAACATTGTGTGCTGAAAGGTGCCAGGAGCATCTGCAGCCAATCGTTTTAGTAACGGACGGTTGGGGTTAGAGAGTTCTGCTAATCGAATAGGTGTGACGACATCAAAAAATGACTCTAGGTAGGGGCTGACGCCTAACGCTACGATGCTCCAGGCAATGCCGTAGACCCCAAATAAAGCCGAGTCACGTAGTACGGTGTACCACACAGAGGCGGACACACTGTTAAACATGAGGGTGAGGATCAGGTGAATGATGCCTTGGGTGAGGCCGACTACACCGCCTAGGAGGGCAAATTCTTCTCGCGATCGCAACCGTGGGGCAATCCAAGCCCCAACCAGGGCAGCACAGGCCGCCGCAAATAAGGGTAACACCGCCACTGAGCCACCGACGGGCAGCAGAACGACCAGTAGCCCAACGGTGACCGTTGCCAAAATATAGCCGTAAAAACTGCCCAGTAGTAACCCCACTGCCGGTAGTCCCAGCCCCGGTATCTTGAGTGCCATCAGCGCCGCTACACTCATAATCAGACACAGCACTAGCAAATGATCACGCTGTCTCAAGCCGCCGGCTTGCCAGTGATCAATCCACAGCAATATGCCGATGCCGACACTGACTAAAACCCCAAAGCCAGAAAACCCCAGCCAGTTAAATCGACGTTGGGTCAGCTTAAAGTGATCGAGTAAAACAAAGTCCCCTTGGGTGATGGTCTCACCCTTATTCACAATGGCATTGCCCTGCTCAATCGATACGGTGACCGTCTTCACCTCGTTTTCTACCTGCTCTGCGCGTACACGGGTCTGTTCTTGGTCTTCGATCAAGTTAGGTTGTAATACGGCGCTAATTATTTTGGCTGCGATTTCCTTTGCTGTCGTTTCCTGGTCAAGTAAATCGTCGCGATTTAGAGCAGTTTGATTGGGTAGCCGCAATGTACCTTGCAGCTGGCTGTCAATTGCCTGTTGCCACAGATCAGTCGGCATCCCTTCATGAATACCCTGGGTCAACATTCGATTTAAAACTAAGCGGCTGGCTGCTTGAACGGCTTGCCAGTCAGCATCACCTAAATCAAACAACCTAGCGTCTAAGGGACGCAATCCGTCACGAGTCGACAAGTCCTGTAGCTTGGGTTTGGTTGTAATGTACTTTTGGCGATTAGTCTCACTCTGACTACGGACAGCCGCCATAGATTGGAAGGGTGCCCGCTCTCGAAGACGCACTAATTCTCTGAGGGCAATACGCTGGTTAGTTCCTAAATTATTGATCCGTACCTGAAGTAACCCACTGGTTCCCTCTTCTAGAACGGTGTTTGTCAGTTCTGAGAGTTGGGCTAACTGCCAAATTTCTTCCCAATCGTTGGTGGGAGCCTGACGTAAATATTGCTGAGTTCTACTAGATAGTTGGGCGGTGGATAAATAGGGAATATCACCCGCTTGCTGTCGTAGGGTACTACCCTGGCCTAAAATTCCGTTTGCCTCTTCCAATATGGCCTGAGTTTTTTCTTGGTCAATCTGTAGAACAATAATCGAGCCACTGCGGGCCGCCTGGCGGTTTTCCTCCGTGGTGATCATATCCGGCAGGGTGGCATCGTAGGGCGCGATAAAGTTATCGGCAGCGATTGTGCCAACGGTCAGTGCCGGCTGATTATAAAATCTTTGGCCAAGAATTGCCGTTAGTAGCAAAACCGTCAGTACAATGGCAATCTGAGTTTGGTTAAAGGGCGTATGCCGAGAAATGACATATAGGCCCGTTGAGTGCTTTCCTGACCGGGTAGACTGACGAATAGATGTGTTGGATTTTTGCCGTAGGGATGTAGAGAATTCCGGCAACTGCTCTTTGCACCAGCCGACCGAAGTACGCAAACGCTGCCAAATTCCTTTGACCATGAATGTCACCGACTGCATGAAAGACCTCAATAACCCAGGCTTCTAGTGGGCTCAAGCGACGGGTAACATCGCTGAGTTAGATGCCTGATAGCGTTAGACACTGGTTTTAAGGCTAAAGGGAACATTGCTTTGTCCCTGGTCATACCCTAGATGTCTGGAACAATCGAAAGCTAGCACTTTAGATTCTTAGAACTAACTTATTAGGACGTGGGACACACCATTTAGAGTCCGTTTAGATGGAAATATCTATCCAAACTCTAAAAAGTCAATCCAAATTCCCAAATCCACGACTAAAAATTCATTGTTCACAATGCTGCGCCAAGCTGGTTTGGCAGCTCTTTGAGAATTGAACAAAGCAGCCGCCTTAGCGTACCACTCTTCCCATTGATGATTTTTTACTTGGCGAGCAGTGTTGGCAGATGCTTAGCGTACCCATGCCAATATTATAGCTAGCTCAATTTTGAGAATGACTAAAACCTCATAAATCTGGTGGTAACGTTTCGCAGGTGCCCGCCACACCTATGATTCCAGCCCAGTTGCGATAGAGATGTTCCGCCATATAGCTTAGAGCTTTTCTAGACTCAGGTGGTAATGTTATTTTCCAGGGAGTGGGAATAACCGCTGTCCCGCCCCATGCCCCGAGTAAGCAGCCGATCATGGCCGGGGTGGGTTGTGACATGGGCTCACTTTTCAAGGCTAAGGCTAGGTTTTCTCGATAATTTAGACACTGCCGTAGCGCTAATGCCGTAGCAGCCATAGGGATATCCGGGGGCACAGGGCCAGTCAGCGATGATTCAGAGGCTAGCCACTCAATGAGTGGGGTAACCTGGGCGCTCACGTCTGTAGGATAAGCCGATAACTGATGCTGAAGATGGTTGCATAGTAAGGGCCGTGGATGCTGGACCGACTGCGGACATTGCATGAGCCACTCCAGACTATCTCCCAAAATATATAGAACCCCAACCGCCTCAGTAACCAGCCCAGGGTCAGTGGAATGCAGCGGGGCAAGATTATGGATGAGCCAGTTATGTCGTGTGCGGCCGTTGTCGTGATGAGACAGCAACCAGGGCAAGGGGACGGCGGGGCTGAAATCAGCTAATGTTGGCCCTGGGATAATGTTCTGTTGAGTATCATCTAACCAAGATTGATAGAGCAGGCTGTCTTTGGTGTCGGGGCAGTCCCATGGTTGGTCGGCATAGCTATGCCCTAGGTAAGTTCCCATTAGACTGCCTAAAAGCCTATCTGCGATGGAAATGATTGGCATCGTTTTAATGGGTAATGGTGAGAGGCCCATAGCGTTGACTACCTATAAATATCTATTTATCTGGACGCTATAGCCATGCTGTGCCATCTTTATGGTTGGCTTGAGCTGAGTGTTGGGCAAAAATATCCTATGCTCGTGCCAAAAATATGGTTTTTTGTCATATGAAACGTTGGGGCTTACATACGATTTCTCATCTCTGTTTGTTAGCTGCTGGGGTGGGAATGATAACGACGTCTGCGCTGGCCGTAACCACTGAGTTGTCTCCGGAGTCATCAGAGATATTCGGCTCTGAACCACGTTTGCTGACTCAAGCTGAGAGCGTTTTAGCGCTGGGAAGTACCGGCTCAGCGGTGAAGGAGCTGCAGGCAATGTTGGCTCTAATGGGATATTACTCTGGTTCAGTGGATGGCCTCTATGAGCAGAGTACAATGGCGGCTGTACGTCAGTTTCAAACCGATGCAAAACTGACAGCAGATGGGGTTGTCGGTCCTGAAACCTGGCGACGACTGCTGCCAACGCCGGTTACCCTCACGGAGCCCCAGACACCCGGTCTGTCCGGGGAAGAGGCGGCTCCAGGAGACACTAATGACGATGCCCCAATAAATGCACCTGCATCTGGCTCAGCAGGAGATTTGCCAGTTTTGAAATTAGATGACCGTGGCTCTGATGTCACTACCCTACAGCAGCGACTAGCGGCACTTAATCTATATTCGGGACCTATTGATGGCGTTTTTGGTTTGCAGACAGAGCAAGCGGTGGAAACGTTTCAGCGTCAGTCTGGTTTAGGCGTGGATGGTGTGGTTGGCCCGGCCACATGGCAGCAGCTTTTGCGATAGTCACTATCTGGCGTTGGCGATCCTTGGTATGAGTTTATCCGGTAGACACCGCCATATCGTATGTCTCACAGATCGGTTCATACCCTAAATCAGCAACGGCGACTATCTTGGTAAATCTGCAAGATCAAGCGTGATTAAGTCAGAATCTAGTAACTGTTCTGAGGCCATTTGCTCATCTAGCACGATAAAGCCAGATGGGTACTGTTCCTGGGGTAAGAACTCACCTTGATGCATGTAGACCATGTAATCACTCATTAAAAAGTAGACACCTACCATAGCTGCAGCAGCAGAAGCGACCAAAAAACCTGCCAACATCAGGGAAAACTCCTGACTGACTAAGGCCCTATCCATGAGGCGGAGGGCCCAAATAACTAAACCAGTAACGATGGCTATGATTAGAAGCGTCATCGACGAAAATGCAAGGAGCAGGTCTTAAAGAATTTCAACTGTCTTTTACAGATTGTAACAGAGCTATCATAAACCTGCCCTAATAGGTGCCAATGTTTTAAGAATTCAATTGGGATTGCGTACACATGTAGACAATCTCGATCTCTAAGGCCTGACGTTTACTTGCTGATCGGTTAGATAGGACTTGATCTCTGCAACTGTAAGTTGACCGTAGTGGAGTAGCGATGCCAGTAAAGCTGCTTCTGCCTGACCGGTTGTTAGGGCCTCATGGATGTGTTCGCAGGTGCCAGCCCCTCCAGACGCAATGACGGGGACATGGACCGCTTGGGCAATGGTACGTGTGAGCTCTAAGTCATACCCAGCTTTAGTTCCATCCGCATCCATGCTGGTGATGAGTAGTTCTCCGGCCCCACGGTGGACAACGCTCTTGGCCCAATCAATGGCGTCTAGACCTGTATTTTCCCGTCCACCTCGCACAAATACATCCCATCCTGATCCGTTAGGACGGCGCTTGGCATCAATGGCTACCACGATGCACTGACTGCCAAAGCGATGGCTGGCTTCTTGAATAAAATCTGGGGTGCGAACAGCGGCAGAATTAATGCTGACTTTGTCTGCGCCTGCCCGCAAAAGTTTCTTGATGATTTCAACCGAACTAACGCCGCCCCCAACTGTAAGGGGGATAAAAACTTGTTCGGCTGTACGGTGGACGACATCAAAAATGATGCTGCGGTCTTCGTGGGTGGCCGTAATGTCTAGAAATACCAGCTCATCTGCCCCAGCTTGGTTATAGGCCTGTGCTAGTTCCACGGGGTCACCGGCATCTTTTAGCTCTACGAAGTTGATGCCTTTAACGACTCGACCGGCTTTGACATCGAGACAGGGCAAAATTCGCTTGGCCAACATAGGCACTCCCGGTAGAGATGGCGACACATAAATGGCAGCTGGTATACCTCCAGCAACAGTTCTTTAGGATAGCTTACAAAGAGCAAGACACTGATAAACTGAGGATTGGTTTTAATTCTTAATATTTTAAGTCGTTTGATTTAGAGAGGAGACCTTGGAGCATGGCTTTGGATGTCGGGCAAAAGGTGAAGGTGGTACGGGTCAGGGATCGGGTGTCGGATACTGTTGCTAAGCGGTTGGGACAAGAGGGTGTGGTGTCTAAATTCAAGATATTAGACGGCAAAAACATAGGTGTGGTCGTTGAGTTTTCAGACGATTTTTCTACCTGGTTTTTTGAGGATGAGCTAAAACAGACAGCCTAGAAAGACATTGACTTAGAAACGGGCCTGTTTTCTGGGCCTGTTTCCTGACGGCTTGGCGTAGGGGCTAATGACATTAATTCTCACATTTTTAGGTAAGGGAGGAAGCGGTCGTTCAATCTGTGCGATCGCAACTGCCAAAAAACTATCTGCTCAAGGTCAGCGGGTGTTGTTGGTGACTGAAGATGCAGGTCCTGGGTTTGGGCTGCTTATGGGGCAGGCGGTAACCGCCACCCCGACTGCGTTGGCCAACAATTTGTCGTGTGTTCAACTGCAGTTTGCGCAACTGCTAGAGCAAAACTGGGAGCAGTTAAAAAAATTAGAAGCCGAATATCTGCGCGATCCGTTTTTCAAGGCAGTATATGGCCAAGAACTCAGTTTGCTGCCGGGGATGGATCAGGCCCTGACGCTGAACGCGCTGCGGGAATACGACGCCAGTGGTGACTATGATGTGATTGTGCATGATGGGCCTGGCGATCAGGCTAGTTTGCGGATGTGGGGGATGCCAGCCGGGATAGATTGGTATTTCCGTCGTTTTAAGCAAGTATTTCAGGCATCGCAGTTTTCCAAGGCCGTGATGCCATTTGTGCAACCTTTAGCTGGAGCGGTGCTGAGTGGTGGTAAGGGGCTATCGGGCGACTTATTTAACCAGCCAGAAGTGCAACAAAGTACGGGGCTAGTGGGTCAGGGAATTGCGGCGGTCAAGGACCCTATGCGAGTGCGGGCCTATTTGGTGTCGAGTGGTGATGCGGTTGCGATCGCAACCGCCCGGAATCTTTGGGGAGCTGCCCAGCAATGAGAAATGACAGGAGCGGGTGTTTTGCTCAATCGCTCCGATAATAGCCACCAAGACTTTGACCCACTACCTGTACATACCCTTCCCTCTTACGCGGGGGACTGGCAGCCGCTGATTGATGTCTTGCCAGACTATACCGCTAACCCATCAGCGCCAGCGCCGGTGGAGATTGAGTTATCGACCAATACCGTGCGCTTATTTTTGCCTAGCCTGGACAAAAAGCAGATTCAACTCACCCAGTATGGGCCAGAGGTCACCATTGAAGCGGGTGATCAACGCCGTAATTTGACCCTGCCGAAGGCGCTACAAGGTCGCTCTGTCACCGGGGCTAAGTTTCAATCTGGCTATCTCATTCTGTCCTTTGGCTAACGTCCATTTTCTTAGTTCATTCCCTGATACCTAATTATCAACACCCATAAAGCCCATGACTGATAATCCCTCCTCAGTTAACCCCAAGCCCGATGATGTCACACCCGTCTCCGAGGGCTCTAAGGCGCGTCAGTTATTGGGCATGAAAGGTGCTGCTGATGGTGAAACCTCTATTTGGAAGATTCGTCTGCAGCTGATGAAGCCCATCACCTGGATTCCCCTCATCTGGGGGGTGCTTTGCGGTGCCGCTTCTTCTGGTCACTTTGTGTGGAGTGTAGACCATGTGCTGGCTGCCCTTGCTTGTATGTTAATGGCGGGGCCCCTACTAGCGGGCTATACCCAGACCATCAACGATTACTACGATCGTGAGCTAGATGCCATTAATGAACCCTATCGACCTATTCCCTCCGGTGCCATTGCGCTGGGGCAGGTACAGGTACAGATTTGGGTGCTGCTTCTCAGTGGCATGGTGGTTTCCTATGGGCTAGATCGGTGGGCAAACCATGAGTTTCCAATTTTGACGGTGTTGGCATTGGGCGGGTCATTTGTGTCCTATATATATTCTGCTCCTCCACTCAAGCTGAAAAAGAATGGTTGGCTCGGTAACTATGCTTTGGGGGCTAGCTACATTGCCCTGCCTTGGTGGGCTGGCCATGCCCTGTTTGGTCAACTCAATCCCACTGTGGTGCTTCTGACGTTGCTGTACAGCATGGCGGGGTTGGGGATTGCCGTTGTCAATGACTTTAAGAGCGTAGAAGGTGATGAAGCGCTGGGGCTCAAGTCACTGCCAGTAATGTTTGGTGTTGGGACGGCTGCGTGGATCTGTGTCTTAATGATTGATATTTTCCAAGCGGGTATGGCCGCTTATCTCATCGCTATCCATAAAAACCTGTATGCGGTATTGCTGGTTTTGATGATTATTCCGCAAATAACCTTCCAAGACATGTATTTTTTGCGGGATCCGCTGTCTAACGATGTGAAGTATCAGGCCAGTGCCCAACCGTTTTTAGTAATTGGTATGTTGATTTTAGGGTTAGCCCTGGGGCATACCGATTATTTGGTGAGTTAGGGTAGATTCTGATAGCCTTTTTGGGGGTATGTCACGATATCTCAAAAGCTTTAGGGTATTTCAGGTGTGAGCACCTATCAGTATTAACCATGGCCATGTCGTTGGTTAATGAGCGCACCGTTTCCAGAATGATGGGTTAAGTAGGGTTTATTTAACGTGGCTAATTGGATTGGTAAAGTAAGACAGAATGGTCCTATGGGTAAGGTGCCTAGAGCATCTGTGACCCAGGGAGTTAAGCAGAAGCGACCCAAGCCACTGTATAAAAGTTTTGTTTTTTGGCTTGCCCTGCTGATGGGGGTGGGTGTAGCCGGTCCACTAACCCGTGCCTATCGTTTTTGGCAAGAAGCAGATGCCAATTTGCCCATCATCTCTGATGCGTTGACGTTTGAGCGGACGGGAACCATCACCATCAAAGATGATAATGGCAGTACGCTGCAAAAAATTGGGCCAGCAACCCAGGAATATCTTCAATATGACGATATGCCAGATACCCTGGTCCAAGGGTTTATTGCGTCGGAAGATCGGCGTTTTTACGAGCACTCGGGCATTGACTATAAGGGGATTGCCCGAGCAATGTACTCTAATGTGCGCAATCGAGATCTGGTGGAAGGGGCCAGTACGATTACGCAGCAGTTGGCCCGAATTGTCTTTTTAGACCAAGATCGCAGTTTTCAGCGCAAATTTCGTGAGGCGCTACTTGCCAATAAGTTAGAGGAAGAGCTAGGCAAGGAAAAGATCCTAGAGCGCTATTTGAATTTGGTTTATCTGGGGGCGGGGGCCTACGGTGTCGCCGATGCTGCCTGGATTTACTTTGGGAAGCAAGTCGAAGAGCTGACGGTGGCCGAAATTGCGCTGATTGCGGGCATGGCCCCAGCTCCTAGCCTTTATTCTCCCCTGGTCAACGAAGCAGCTGCACGTGAGCAGCGAGACAAGGTCATTAGTCGGATGCTGGATAACGGCGGTATTTCTGAGTCGCAGGCTAGGACGGCTTACCAGAGTGATGTGGCGACCACTCCCAATGAGCCGAAATTCTTATATAGCGAGTTTCCTTACTTCACCATTTATGTGCAAAAGCAGCTGCCTGAGCTGATTTCTGCGGACGCAATTGAGGCGGGTGGTCTGATTGTAGAAACCACATTGAAGCCTAAGTGGCAGCGGGCGGCTGAAACGACTCTAGAAGACGTTTTGGAGGAGTATGGCGGGTGGCAGCGGTTTGAGCAGGGCTCGATTGTGGCGCTGAATCCGAAGACGGGTCAGGTGCACGCTATGGTGGGTGGTACTGACTTTGAAGAGAGCCAATTTAACCGGGTGACTCAGGCCCAGCGGCAGCCGGGTTCCACCTTTAAGGCGTTTGTTTATGGTGCTGCGATCGCAAGTGGCATGTCGCCCTACAAAGACTATGTCGATGCTCGCTATGTGGTTGATGGATATGAGCCCAAAAACTATGGTGGTAAGTTTAGCGGGAACGTTGAGCTCAGGCGAGCCTTGGCCTCGTCCATTAATATCGTGGCGGTTAAAGTCCTGATAGAAGTTGGCTTTGAGCCGGTAATCGCCATGGCTAAACGCATGGGTATCCAGTCAGATTTGTTGCCTGCTTATTCCCTGGCATTGGGGTCATCAGAAGTCAATCTGCTAGAACTCACCAATGCCTATGGCACCTTTGCCGCTAAAGGCAAACATGTTGATGCCCACGGGATTAAACGCATTACCAACCGCGCTGGCGAAGTTTTGTATGAGTTTGCCGATGAGCCCGAGCAGGCAATTGATGCAGACTCAGCGGCCATTATGACGTGGATGATGCGTAGCGTTGTAGAAGGCGGTACCGGCAGCAACGCCTATATCAGTGGGCGGCAGGTTGCAGGTAAAACCGGCACCTCCGAGAAAAATCGAGATATGTGGTTTATTGGCTTTACACCCCAGCTAGTGGTGGGTGTTTGGTTTGGTAATGACGACAGCAGCCCCACTCGAGGTGCTAGCAGTACCGCCGCCTATGCCTGGCGTCAGTTTGTTTCGCAGTTTATCGAAGGTCTGCCGGTCGAAAAATTTCCAGAATTGCCCCGGCTGTCGGGCCGCGAAGGCTCCATTAAGGCCAAACCCGTCAAGCCTGGTAAAGTCGTCGCAGATAAAGCTGGCAGCAGCCGTTCCGAATCCTCTGATCCACCCCCCTCACGGCCTGAGCGTTCTGAGGCTGCTGACCCCGCTCCGGAAGCGCCTGACCCCGCTCCCGCTCAGCCCAGACAATCGGAACCTACTGTCCGCCCATCTGAGCCGCCAGCGAATAGTGGACCTGCGCCCGTTGCTCCGGCCCCGGCTCCGTCTTCTCCATCGCCGGATCCTATTCCCACTGCGCCTGCTCCCGCGCCTGCCAGCGCCCGTTGCCGCTGCTCCGCCCGCCCCAGAGCCCGTTGCCCCCGCCCCTGCTCCGCCCGCCCCAGAGCCCGTTGCCCCCGCCCCGGTTGCCCCGGCGCCAGCGCCTGTTGCCCCCGCCCCAGCGCCCATAGAGTCACAGCCACCGGCAGAGTAGTAATATATACATAACTGGCGTTGCTAATCCTCGGGATGATGTCATCTGAGGAATGCTGATGGACTGCATCTCTACCAGATTGGTGCATTC
>CALBPH010000424.1 GCA_937899365.1 uncultured Leptolyngbya sp. | reverse complement strand
GGCGTTGCTGATCCTCGGGATGATTTTATCTGCAAGATGTTGCCCTGTGGCCTATCTAACCGAGCGGTTCATCCTCTAAATCAGCAACGGCAAATTCTCAGTCCTTAATTGGCTGCCGACAGCTTAAACCCAGCAACGTTCAACACGTCGCTGGGTTTTTAATTTGCTCGTCGCCAAACTTAGTCCTAAACTAGTCTGGGCATGTAGTTGATCCAGGGCGCATTCAGCGCCAGCGCCACATTCATATAGTCAAACGAATCAGCTAGCCAGGATACGCTATCTAGAGAGCAAGACTCGCGGGCATGGAACAAAATACCAAAGCGGTCTTCAAACCAAGAACGAATGGTTCGTCTAAATAAAACAATCTTTAGTAAAACCGCTGTGACAACCTTGGCCCCGACCGTTTCAACCAGCTTTTTAAAGTGTGCCATCTCGGGGCGGTCTACCGTATTGCTTACCAGCATTTTTAGCAGCCGCGTACACATCTGGTTAATTGAAATCCCGGTTAGGGGTGTTTTACTCTGCCCAGCCGTATCCACCAAAACAGTCTTAATCAGCTTGCTAAAACGCTTAGTCTGATATCGAGCATCCGCTTCCACCAGGGGTTCCATTACGTAGTCATAAAACGGAGCCACAAAGTCCTCTGTGGTTCGCAGCTTAGCTAGGTCAGTTTCAAACGTTCTAGCTTGATCCCGATAGCTATTCTTGCGATTTGGGTGAAATGTATGAATGGCATCCACTAGCTTGGCATGGTCAAAGTGAGTGGGGTTAATAACCTGTCCATTCATGCCAAGACGATGGGCCTGCCAATAGGCGTTGAACTGCTGATTTAGCTGTTTGGCCTTTTTCTGTCGCTGCTGCTGGATACTTTTGCGATAGTGCAAAGGAATATCGCGGGTAACGGCAGCAGACTCATAGATAAAAAAGAAATCGCCAAAACGACTGCCCAAAGAGTCCCGTTTCTCTGTAGTATCGACTGTCTCGTCAGACAGCAGCCGCATCTGACGCTGCAGAGGAATGTACAGGTTACTGTTGTCGACGTAGGCCTGCATGGCCCCCAACAGCCGCCTCACCTGTCGATTGGTGGGCTTACGCTCCGGCAAATTCTTAGCACCGTCGACCAGGTCCCGTAACGCGGCATGTCGGTGCGCTTCCATCCGCCAGGGGTTACCGATGGTGTAGAAGCAGCGATTAATCACATAGGGTAGTATCTCATCAGCATCTGGTGACTCTAAAACAGATACCAGCGCAGTGCGGACAGAGCTAGTATCAAACTGCCTATGGGTAACCACAGCCTTAAAGAGCAGGCTGTAGAATGCCTCAATCGCTTCTTCCGAATTCTCTAACCTTGCCAAACAGCGAATATAACTATAAACCTCACGTTCAGCTCTAGTAGCCTGTCGATTTGCAAAAAACTCACCGTCGTGGCAGTACATGGAACACCCGATCTCGTTGGATCTGTTGTTAGGGAAATATACGTATGTAATAACGTAAAATGTATTGAAAATCTAGTCCAACTTGCTGATTTTTCTAACTGTATCAAAAGTTCATCACAGGAAGCTTAATTCTACGGCTAATAACGGCTAGCCAAGAACAGCGCCTAAGCGTTGCACAATAAGCAGTTCATCCATAGAAAACCCCTGTTCTTCGTAGAATGTACAGTTTTGATATTGATCTAGATCACTGACTGAATCCCATGTCTGAATGCACTGTTGTTGCGTCAGGCTCCAAAGGCTGAGTCCACGGTCGTCCTGGCAGAGTAGTATACGTCCTTTATTGCAGACGCCAAGCGTGTAGGGCGGGTTAGGCAGCTGAATTGTTCGCTTGGGGATGGGCTGATTGTGGTGCCAAACCGTAAGCGTGCGATCAATGTCACACAAAACTAAGTACGAGCCGTCATCGCTAAAGACCGCATATTCAGGCCGACCAAAGTCGTGGGAAAGCGTTTGAAAATCCAGCTGAATTGAGTCATCGTCAAGCGTTTCTTCAGTAAGCAGAAACGTTCGAATCGCTACATTAAATAGATGCTCTTGGGGACTCTTTTGCGGAACGGCTTCAACAATACTTAGCTGAGTATCGGTCCACTTAAAGGCTAAGAAATTACCATAGGGGTTTATTGGCAAGGGTGCCGCCGCCGCTTGATAGCTGCCCGTTTTAGGGTCTTGGTGCCAAAGGACAACCTGATTGTTATTGTCATAGGCGGCAATCGAGCGGCCGTCGGGGCTAAAGGTGACGTGTTTGACGCTGTCGTTAGCCCCCAGCAACGGCTCACCTTCTTGTTCATCCCAGGTTAGGTTCCATAGCTGAATACTGCCATTACTGAGACCCGCCGCCAGCAGCTTGTCTTTAGGGCTAATGGCCAGGCTGTCTAAGGTGGCGATATCTAGATGGACGCTGTAGACGCTATCTTTGTTTGTGATCGCATCCCAGATTTGAATCTGCTCCACAGTTGCAACAATCAGTTTATGGCCACCCGTGATAATAATCTCCTGGACAGGCATACCAAGGCTGTAGCACCAATCCAGACTAAAGCGATGACCACTCCAGGTATACACCTGCACCAATCCCTGTTCGTCCCCAACGGCCATAATACGCCCGGTCGGATGCAGAGCTGTCACCAGCCTTCCCTGTAGGCCGGTGGGTAATACAGCTGCTTTAAATCGACAGTTTTGAAAGTCAATACCGTTAAGACCAGATACCGTAAGATCGGCGTGCCACAGGGTCAAGTTATGCCAGTCAACAGCAGCAACAGACACCCCCAGGTAGGTAGCTAGATTAAACAAATTACCAGCTGCAAAGCTATGGGATGGGTTATAAAAAGCAGACGATAGACGCAATAAATGACTAAGCTTAGCTGACAGATCTTGCTGAAAGAACTGTTTTTTAAGTGTCGCGGCCAGCGGTTTGAACAGGTACTTACGAAGTACTTCCTGCTGTTGAAAGGATGATTGAGGCAAGACAACGGGGTAGCTATGGAAAAGGTTCAGCTGGTCTTCAATTAGCTCCTGAACAAAAATGTCTCGTAGCTTACCAATAACATAAAGACCAAAGTATCGAGGCGTTATCCGCTGTGTCCCCTCGTTTTCAGAAGAGTTACAAATCAAATGCCGCCTTTGAAGCATTTTCCAAGCCTCCATCAGCTGACTTTCATCAAACGGCAAAAACGGTAGCTTTTGTCTTAATTCAAGCCAGGATAGAGGACGCAAAGCCAGCCAATAAAGTAAGACTTTCTCAGGGTCTGATAGCTCGACAAAAAGTTCATCAAAGTACTTAGACAGAGACGGAGATAGGGATAACAGATGGGCAACAAACTGTTCAATTTGATTGTCATAGAATGACTGAATGGTATCTACAACTCTGTGCAAAAGACTAGGGTGGCCTCCACACAGCTCGTTTATTTGCTGCCAGCGCTCTTCATTTTGGCTAATTGAGCTTTCAAGATGCGGATAATGCTCAGTAAGTAACGTTTTCGCTTCGGCAAAGGACAGACCTTCAATTGTTTCTACCGCAATAATATGTCGATCAATGCCAACAGGGGTCATATCACTAGACCACAGCAGGCAGCTTTGTTGAGTGACGGCTGCACTGATCTCATTAAAGAAACTATTGTATTGCGACTCATCTAAAAATCGCTCGCTCCGATCAACAACGATTAAATAGGACGTTTGATTGAGAGTCTGTACTACCTGTTGACGCAGCTGGTACTCCGTTAGAGCTGTCGGATTAAGCTCTTGATGAGCGGGAAACAGCATTCTGTGCCAAGCCTGCCAGCTCGGCAATTCATGGGCAGGCTGATAAACAATATGTGTAAAATGCTCGCTAAGCTCCGAGCGCAGGGCTCGCAACAGGTGAGTTTTGCCGATTCCAGCGGCCCCTGTTAAAATAATAGCGTGGTAACCCGAGTCTAGAATCTCTAAAAGACGGGATGCCAATGTGTTTCTCTCTAAGGGGTAGCCGGATTTCTCATGAGCTGGCAGCTCCGTAGGCGTTGAGGGACCGTCTTGTTGCGATTGTAGCCAGTCTTGATAGCGGCGTTTAACCACTCGGTTAAAATCAGATTTTCTAATCTGTCCTTCGCTGGGCCAGACACTATTAAGCAGTTTCCATAGCTTGTAACCGTACACTCCCCGTAGGGTGCTTGCTGCATAGTCCATTCGCTTAGCCATAGCAGCATATGACAAGTTTTCTTCCCAGGTCAGTCGTAGTATGTTGGTTTCTACATCACTCAATAATCGTCCGGCATAGTCCTGCACACAGTGATTGACATAATCTAAGATGTCCTCAAACGGGACATCTTCAGACAATAGCTTAGACTCCATAAGTTCACGGTAAACACACACAAGCCCTGTATAGTCAGGAGTTTATCGTAAGTCATATGACTTTTCTGAGGGCTGTATGACTTTTTTAATAATCATCTGTACTAACTTCACTACAGCCGCTTATAAAAGTCAGCCGGGTTCTATGACTTTTATGCTGAAACAGCGTCAGCATCTAACAAATAAATGACTCGCTTCAAGACTTTAAGGGTGTCATAAAAGATTTTTCGGTTGCCATGATGTAGATACAAAGCTCAAGGCTTTGATTAACGCCATACTACAAGGAAAAATCATTATGTCTCCTGAGATGTTTGTCGGTTTCGGTTTGAGTGCGCTAGTGGTCATGATGTTTGGTAAATCCCCTAAACCCCAGCCCAAACCACCCAAACGAACAACCGTTACCTTTGTCCTACCTGACTGTGATGACAGCGGGGTCATCCTCAAAGAAGTTCAAGAAGCACGCTTTGAGTAGTCGCAATCGCACGTTACACCCAGCGAAGCAACAGCCGGTCACATTTAGGAGGACACTATCATGTCTATCTGTTCAATTTGGCAATCCGTCTTTGGCGGTGATACTGCACCGCGTCCCGAACCTCAGACACTGAGCATTATGGATGCGCACGGGACCGTCATCGAGTCCATCCGCCCTAACGCTATCGGGCGGGTAAAACTTCAGGGAGTTTCCTGGCCCGCTCGCTGTGCGGACAAGCTTTGCTCTCTACCCGTTAATACACCGGTTCAGGTAACGGCTCGGGTGGGGCTGACCCTGCTGATTCGCCCTGTGTCAATGCCAGCAGCTTGTCAGGTTTCTATCAGCCGTGGGGCGCGGCCAATCAGCCTGTTGGCATCGTAACCACATCGCAAACATACCGCATCACTTATTGAAGTATGGAAGGGGGACTTATGCGTAGAACTCATCGTCATCCGCGTTTGTATTATCTCATGGGCAAACTACTCCAGGGATTTTTCATTCTGCTGTACGGCTTTTTGATCGCCTGTCTACTGTTGGTCATTGCCGTTGGTGCAGAGACCGCCCTGGCATTCCTAATGGCCGTTGCCCCCTGGATGTTGAAGCTTGGTCTGACCTTTGGCTGTGCGATCGCAATTCTTTCACTCTACGAAGCACTGTCATAAACGTGGCAACAGAACCACGACCGTGGGCGCGCACCCCAGCCGAGCACATGCAGGCGTTGTAGAATAAATCACCGTCCACGTCTACTTCTCAGCCACATGCCAGATGCCGTCAATCAGCGTGCCCAAGCCGCCTATGAACTCGGTCAGCAAGCCTTTGAGCGAGGGCGATACGCTGACGCTGTCAACGCGTTTGAACATGCACTCACCCAGGAACACGGTCTGGCACTAGATGGGGAAATCAAGCTGTGGCTGGTCACTGCGCTCACGGCCTCCAACAGACGCGAAGACGCCATCGAACTCTGTGGCAAACTGGCGCTGCATCCAGATTTTGATGTCAGAAAGCAAAGTAAACAACTGCTCTATATTATTAACGCGCCCAAACTCGAGGCAAAAGAGGAGTGGTTGACGAAGATTCCGGACCTAGCGGAGTTAGAAGTCAGCGAAGAAAAACCCTGGCATGCTCGTCCGGTCAAGCCCCGTCCCCTTAAGCCACCGCCGCCACCGCTGCCGCTAAGCGAGGTTAACACCGAAGACAACGGCTTTGTATGGATCGCCCTAATTGGCTGTGGCCTCTTATTAGGAGGTCTGTGGTGGTTAAGTTAAGGGTGTTGCGTCTGCTCCTGGTGGTGGCCCTAACCCTGGGCTTGGGCGGCTGCGTTGACTATGAGCTGGGCATTCGGTTTGATAGCCAAACCCATGGGGTGCTGATGCAAACCCTGCACCTGGACGAGCGCTTTGTCACCCTTAACAGTGACGCTCAACAGCAGTGGCTCCAGATTTTTATCCAAGAAGCCAAGGCTTTTTCAGGTCAGGTAACGTCCCTGGAGGATGGCACCCTACAAATCAGCATTGACTTTAACAACGGGGCGGACCTCACCCAGACATTTAATCAACTCTTTGCCAAAGACGGGTTGATGACCCAGGTACCAGGAGCACCACCACTCCTGGCCCACCTAGACCTGACCCAGAAAAACTGGGGGATAGCCCTACTCAACCAGCTCCATGCTGACATTGACCTCAGCGGTCTAGACGCTGACAGTGCCGTCGGCGATGGCGGGGCCTTAGATCGCTGGCGTACCCTTAATCTCAGTTTTCAGATTGGGGCTCTTGGGGAGACTAATCAGTGGTCCTTAACACCGGGGCAGGTGAATACGATTGATACGACGTTTTGGATACCTAGCCCCATTGGGATTGGGGCGGTGGTAATTGCGTTGCTCTGTGCCGGGGGGTACGGAGTGCGGCACGGGTTAAAAAGATGGTGAGGCGCAGCCTGGTTAGGGCAGCGTCCAGAGGATCAGCAGCCCCCATTCTTTTAATAAATAAAAACCTTCGCCCGATTACAACTTTCCTGTAGTAGCCTGTATCTGTCTTACATTAATCATGATTTGAGGTGACTACTATGCGACAGATTAACTTTGTCGTCATCTTCGTCATTTGCTTGGCCCTCGTCTTGTTTGGCATTGAGAATACCGATTCTGCCACCATTCACGTTGTGCGAGGGATAGATATTGAAGCGCCGTTGTGCATAGAACTGATGATTTCCCTCGGTGTGGGTGCTGTCCTCGCCTGGGTATTTAGCGTCTGGGTTCAGGTCCAGGGATACTTTAATATCAATCCTCAGGTACAGCAGCGGGAAATGAAGATTCAGCAGCTAGAAGAAGATGTTGAACGCTACCGGGTAGAGCTTGAGGACTTGCAACCCATGTTGCCTGGCTCTGCGGCCAAAGGAACGGAAACGGAAGAGGCCGTGGCCTAAGGTGCGGAACTCACTCTAGTAAGTCTAATAAGTCAGTCGGCTTAGGCCAGCGAAGGGGGGTGAATAAGGGAAATGGGATACATTTCACCTTGTTTAGCCTCCTTTTGTTTGGCTAAAGAAAAATTAATCAAGGCCATCTAGTGCTTGGAAAGCTGGGCCTAGCAAGCACTATTTTTAGGTTTTTGAAACCGCCAAGGGGGCTTTGTAACTGAATTTGACAGTTTGTTTTGAAATTTTATTTCTTCTGGGCTATAGTGCATTTGTTCACGCTATATGTAGCGTGAATGGGTCCTCAGCAGTCGGTGTCTATCGGTTTCTATGGCTAATTCCTTAGCTCAACGTGCGATCGCATTTCTCATTGACCTATCCGAACGCGGCGAAATCAACCCGTGGGATGTCAACGTGATCGATGTGGTAGACCGATTTCTCACAAGCCTCAAAGAGCAAGCCCCCACGGCCACCAACGGTCGTTCACCCTACGAAAAAAACCTGTCCGAATCAGGGCAGGCATTTCTCTACGCCTCCATGCTGGTGTTGCTCAAAGCCGATACCCTCATCCGCACCGAAATTGAGGAAGAAGTCACCGAGTTCGAAGACCCCGAAGAAGCCTTTGAACCCCAGGGATATGCCAAACGGCTGCCGCGCAATCTGGAGCACTATATCCACCGACGGGCCGTGGCCAACCCGCCCGAAAAACGGCAGGTTACCCTACAGGAGCTAATTGCCCAGCTAGAAATGATGGCGGTGGCCATGGCCAACCCCGCCCCCCGTAGCCGCCACCGGGGGGCCAAGCCCCACTCCAAACGCAAAGCCATCAGCACCATTGCCCAGCTGGCCCACCAGGAAAATCTCTCGGAAATTGCCGATGCCCTCTCCACCTTTCTCGACCAGTACTGGGAAGAACTAGAGAGTGCCTTCGCCTGGATGGACTTTGAGCGTCTGCTAGAGCATTGGGCCCACTTTCGCCCCGATGTACTTGGCGGCCCAATCACCACAGAGCTTACCGATGAAGACTATCGCCATGAAAAAGTCGGCGTCTTTTGGGGGCTGTTGTTTTTATCCTCCCAGTCAAAGGTGGAGCTGGCCCAGGACCGCTTTTATCGTGATCTGAAGGTCAGACAGTTAAACGAAGCATCCCTAGCCGAGGTGCCAGCCTATGTGCTGCCTGATTAAGCGTGCAGCCTATGACTTACTCTTGTCCGTATTAAAAGACGTTCCATTAGTGTCAGACCAAGGTACAAATATATAAAAATCAATATTTGTCCCGGTATCTGTGAGGCAACAATGAAGACCATGAATATGCGTGGGTATACTGTAAACGCCCTTGCTACTATCTTGACGTTGCCGGGCTTCTCATTTCTGGCCGTGCCAGGCTAATGTCGGCAATAGCAAACGTTAGAAGCGTTCTAACATTTGTTTTGGGATAGCTCTAATCAACTAAATAGAATTGGAGCCATGCGCTTGTTGCCGTGACTGAGTCATCAGTGACGCCCGTTTATTTTTAAACTTCTTAGCTGTTAATTAAGGAATAGAGAGAGCATTTATGAAAGCCATGATCTTGGCCGCAGGGAAAGGCACTCGTGTACGACCAATTACGTACACGATTCCAAAGCCGATGATCCCCATCCTGCAAAAGCCAGTAATGGAGTTTCTATTAGAACTTCTAAAACAGCACGGATTTAATCAAGTGGTGGCCAATGTTAGCCACCTGGCTAACGAAATTGAAGGCTATTTCAGAGATGGTCAGCGCTTTGGTGTTGAACTGGCCTATTCCTTTGAAGGTCGTATTACCAACGGTGAACTGGTGGGTGATGCCCTGGGTTCTGCGGGTGGTATGCGTAAGATTCAAGACTTCTCGCCATTCTTTGACGATACGTTTGTCGTGCTCTGCGGTGACGCTCTGATTGATCTTGACCTGACTGAAGCAGTACGGCAGCACAAGGAAAAGGGCGCTATTGCCACCATCGTGATGAAGTCGGTGCCCCTAAAGCAGGTGCCCAGCTATGGTGTAGTGGTGACTGACGACACTGGCCGCATTAAGTCATTCCAGGAAAAGCCCACGGTTGAAGAGGCCCTTAGCACCAATATCAACACCGGTATTTATATCTTTGAGCCTGAAATCTTTAAGTACATCCCATCGGGTCAAGAATTTGACATCGGTGGCGACCTGTTTCCCCAGCTAGTAGCAGCTAACGAAGCTTTCTATGGCATCACCATGGACTTTGAATGGGTGGACATCGGTAAGGTGCCCGCCTACTGGCAGGCGATCCAGGATGTGCTGACGGGCCAGGTCAAAGGCGTTGGCATCCCGGGTCAGGAAGTAAAGCCTGGTGTATATGCGGGGCTAAACGTCCAAGCTAACTGGGACAAGATTAATATCGAAGGTCCTGTGTACATCGGCGGTATGGCCAAAATCGAAGATGGTGCCACCATCATTGGCCCCAGTATGATTGGTCCTAACTGCTGTATCTGTAGCGGTGCCCTGGTGGACAAGAGCGTGATCTTTGAATATTCCCGCATTGGCCCTGGCGTGCGTCTAATTGACAAGCTGGTATTTGGTCGCTTCTGTGTGGATAAAACCGGCGCATCGATTGATATGCAGGAAGCTGCCCTCGACTGGCTGATCACCGATACCCGTCAAGCAGTTCTGTCTGAGCCCCCCATTGAGCATCGGGCCATTACCGAATTGCTAAATGAAGCGGTTGTATGAACACTTCGATTTGGATCATAGCTTGGCGCAGGTAGTGCCAGATTATACATAATCCCTGACGGCCACTCGCCCTCACTCAAAGGCCCTTGCAAGTAAGTTTGCAAGGGCCTTTGAGTTATTCCCCCACGGGCACTCCGTACCGAGCAGACCCGGCGGCGGCCACAGAAATTAAAAACACCGCCACCATTGAGCGTACCGTCAAGGTTTCACCCAGCACCAAAAATCCAGAGGCGGCAGCCAGCATGGGTTCCACACTGAGCAATACGCCGAACACATTCACCGGCAGCCGTCGCAGGGCAACCAGCTCCAGGGCATAGGTGGCAGAGGATAGGGCGGCAACGGCGGTTGCGATCGCAATCAGCTTCCCATCCAACAAAGCGGTCCCGGCCGCCCCAATCCCAATGGGCATCAGCAGGCAGGTGCCAAACACCATGCCCCACACCAGCCCTTCAATGCCAGGTACCACTTTCCCCGTCGCCTGGGCCAGTAAAATATACCCGGCCCAGGCCAGGGAGGCTATCCCAGCAAAGCCCAACCCCACCGGGTCCAACCCACTGCCCTGCTGGAGCGGTGCCAGCAAAATCACCCCAAATGCCGCCAGCAGCACCCATAGTAAATCTAACCAGCGGCGCGATTTGATCACCGCTAGCCCCAAGGGACCGGTAAATTCAACCGCTACCGCCACCCCCAGGGGGATACGGTCAATGGCCAGGTAAAACGAGGTATTCATCAGAGTCAGCACCCCGCCATAGGCCATCACCAGGGGCCAGTGGGGGCGGGCATTGTGCCAACCAGGTCGCCACAGCATAAACAGCAAAGCCGCCGATAGGGCCACCCGCAAAAATACTGTCCCCAGGGGACCTGCCAGATCAAATACGGACTTGGCCAGAGCAGAACCCAGCTGTACCGTTAACCCAGCCAAAATAACCAGCGTTGGTGCTGGGAGCCGGTCTGCCAATGGTTTCATAAGGTATGGATCAAAATAGGGATTCGCCTGGACCGGTCGGCCCCACAACGAATCCCTATTCTACGCTTATGCCCAAACTTGCTTACACCTAAGCCACAGATGGCTGCGGGTCGGTGTCGTCATCTTTTTGGTCCGCAGGCAGCTGACACAGGGCCAAGAGCTGAGCTGGGGATAGTCGCCCTTGCAGGTATAGCAACCAGATGCGATCGCACGTAGTTCTTTGCATGGTTTAACGTCCAGGAACAATGGGGCTGTCTCTACGTTAGCGAAGCCTCACCCAACGCTGGGTTTAGACATGCCAGCCAGACTATTGGTCGCGTTCACAGGCTATG
>CALBPH010000423.1 GCA_937899365.1 uncultured Leptolyngbya sp. | reverse complement strand
ATTATGCTAGCAGCTTAATCTTAGGTTTTCTAGACCCTTTAGCTCCGTTTAAGCTTTTGTATTACCGTTGAACAGGCAGTCGACTGTCGTCTCAGTAAAAAGAGAGTCGACTGTCTGTTCAGATCATGGTTAAACGTTAGCTTCTTCTTTAACAAGTTTGTTCCATCCCAAGTCCTTGAGATTGCTGTTACGCCGCAATGGGCGAGTCACTAGCTCAAGAATGTCGCGAGTGCTGCCAAAACCATGGATTTGGGCAAAGGTAAACTCTACAGACCACTTGGTATTAATCCCTCTGGCTTCGAGAGGGTTGGCATGGGCCATGCCAGTAATAACTAAATCTGGCTCAATCTCTAGAATTTGTTGGATTTGATTATAGTTATCTGGCTTTTCCGTAATCTTAGGTTTTGGTACGCCCATTTCTTCACAGGTGCGCTCTAACAACTGAAGTTCACCGCCCTGGAATCGCTTATCCATGTAGGGAATACCAATGGCTGGTACGGTCATGCCGCAGCGGATGAGGAAACGAGCCATGGCAATCTCTAGTAAGTTGTCGCCCATAAAGTAGACCGATTTGCCACGGATCAGACTAACGTAGTCTTCCACAGACTCCCAAATCTGGGCTTCGCGCTCTGCTAGGCCTTTGGGTTCAACGCCTAATACGGAGCAAATTTTCTCGACCCAAGCACGGGTACCATCGGGACCGATGGGGAACGGTGCGCCAATAACTTTCGCCTTTTTCCTGCGCATCAAGGTAGATGCAGTGCGCGACAAAAACGGATTCACGCCAGATGCAAAATAGCCTTCTTTGATGACGGGCAGTTCGGTGTATCGATTTTCAGGTAGCCAGCCAGAGACCTTAATGCCTTGTTTTTTGAGTTCGAGATTAAGCGGGGGGACCACTGTGTTGGGAACTGACCCAAAGAGAATCTATGGTGTGTGGTCGTAGTATTCATCGGCAGCAGGGGCTTCATCGGGGGCGGCCGCTTCGGTTTTGCGCCCTAGAGAAAGCAGCTTACCAAGGCCGTTACGTTCTTGTTTTTCGGGTTCGATGGCAGCTGGGCTAGCGGGTTCTTCGGTGGGGCAGCGCTGGGCCATGGCAGCCAGTACGGTGTCTTCGCCCTGGGTAAAGGCGTAATCAAGACCATTGGCGCGGGCAACGACGATGGGAACACCAATTTCGTCTTCTAGAACGGGGGCGATGCCTTCGAGGTCGGTTTTGATAATTTCGGTGGTACAGGTGCCGATCCAGACGATTACGCTGGGGTTGCGATCGCGCTTAATCTGCAAACACAGCCGCTTTAATTCTTCATAGTCATTCAGCTTGGCCGAAATATCACCTTCTTCCAGCTCAGCCATAGCGTAGCGAGGCTCAGCAAAGATCATCACACCCATGGCATTTTGCAAAAAATAGCCACAGGTCTTAGTGCCAATCACCAAAAAGAAACTGTCTTCGATCTTTTGGTATAGCCATGCCACACAGCTAATGGGGCAAAACGTATGATAATTGCCCGTGTCGCAATCAAAGTCAAGGGAGGGAGTATTAGCAGTTGTTGTCATCGTGATTAGAGTCCTTGGAACAATATTGACACTTGCTGAAAGAGGTAGCAGAGCTACCCTCTCTAGCAGTTGTTCGCCGGGCAATAATCTGAGGTTGTGCTTATTTACTCTAGAGACCTTCTAGTCCTTCTAACAGGGGAGTATTATCATCACCTGGTGAAGCATCTAGCGTGGGTCCAACGTCACTCTTGCCGTCCAAGGCCATTTCTGGGTCAAAATTAAGCCCAAGCACCTCGACTAGTGCATCCTCATCAGAGTTGAGCTTATAGAACGGCACCATCAGATTCGATAGTTTAGGCTCTATGGCATTAATCACACCTAAGACCAGTAGCGAAGAGGGACGACGACCCCCGTCAGGAGTTCTGACAGAGACGTTATTCATCTGCAACTCTAACCAGGCACGATTGTCTTGCACATAGTTCAACCACTTATCGCGGATGGAGGTGGTGAAATTCTCAAAAAAGGCCATATCTTGAGATGGGTTCTAAAACTAACTAGGCACGCAGCAATTTAGCACCTCAGCGTCAGAATGGCCAGTCTTTTGAGAAACTCAAAGCGAATAAACAGCTAGCAACCGATCAGATTAACCGGAAAAGCTTTATCCAATCGTGGGCCTAGACCATCATCAGGTCCATTTCATTTTGCTGAGGAGCAGCGGCTTCGGGCGGGGTGAGGTAGAAGTCCGACAGCAGGGAGAACAGCTCACGATCAGGGGAATCCGTGGGGACGACACCTTCGGGCTGGGCAATGAGTTGATCAGCAATGTTCAGATAGTACTGACACACAGGCTCCAGTGACGGATCAGTCTCAGCCATCTCAAACATGGTCTTGCCTTTTACCCGTGAGACCCGAATATCCTCGATTAGGGGCAAAATTTCCAGAACTGGCATGGGTACCGCTTCAATGTACTTATCGATCAGGTCTCGCTTAGAGGTGCGGTTGCCGATCAGTCCAGCCAGCTTTAGCGGGTGGGTGCGGGCCTTTTCGCGCACTGATGCCGCAATCCGGTTGGCAGCAAACAGCGCGTCAAAGCCATTGTCAGTGACAATCATGCAGTAGTCAGAATAGTTCAGGGGAGCCGCAAATCCGCCGCACACCACATCACCCAGGACGTCAAACAGAATGACATCGTACTCATCAAAGGCGTTTAGCTCTTTGAGTAGCTTTACAGTTTCACCGACCACATAGCCACCGCAACCAGCTCCCGCAGGGGGACCGCCGGCTTCTACGCAGCGAACACCGCCATAACCTTGGTAGATAACATCTTCAGGCCAGATGTCCTCATAGTGGTAATCCCGTTCCTGTAGCGTGTCGATAATGGTAGGAATCAGAAAGCCTGTGAGGGTAAAGGTGCTGTCATGTTTGGGATCACAGCCGATTTGCAGCACTTTTTTGCCGCGCTTGGCCAGCGCGACAGAGATATTGCAACTAGTGGTGGATTTGCCAATGCCGCCTTTTCCGTAGACCGAGAGTTTCACGCTCGTTGTCTCCTATTGGTGGGTGGTCTGAAGCGACCATGTCTGTGGGCCATTGTGGGCAATAAATGGGTTATTGGATAGGGGGCAGAAAAAATCTTAATCGAATAAAACCGAGCTTAATAGACAAATTATTTTAATCAATAGACATAGTGACCTGAAAAGCCTTAAAAACAAAAAATTGAACTAAAAAGCAGTTTTTAGATTCCCAATATATAAAAAAAGGAACAAAAGACAAAAAATATATTTTGACTGAATCCCTTGATAAGAAAGGCCTATAGCTTCTACTTAAATACTTAATTATGTTGCCAGACATCCTTGGGTATGTGCTTTGAGCCAGGCTACACGGCTTTGGATGCAAAGGGGCTGTCAACTCGGGTAAATCCTCTGTGTTTCTTAGAGACCTTGAAGGGGAAGGAATTTACTCAGGCAAATGAATCGCCACGGTTGCCAGGAAGCTGCCATGACATCTCTCAATCGATGGACTCTTAGGGGAGGTAAGGGTTGAATATGACTGACTGGGTCGACATCTTCCAGCTGAATTTGACAGTTCGGACTCAGATTATTGTTAAGAATGTTTTATTTGAAGATAAATAAAACAAAATGCTAAGCATTTGTTTCGTCTTTTGAATTTTTGTCTTCGATATAGGGAGGTTGCCAGGTGAAATCGTTACGGGCTGTTGCAAAATTGCTGGGGGTAAAGAAAGAGCTACTGACGGATAGGTCGTTATCCCATTGGGGTTGGGTGACATCTGTTAGGGGCTGATACTTGGCTTTGAATTCTGCGATCGCTTGGTCTAGCTGCTCCGCAATTTCTTGCTCGGATTTAGTTGCTATGGAAGATGGCTTTTGGAGCTGTATCTTGAAAAAAAGTGCGCTTGCTAGATCGTCTAAATCGTCTTGAGTTTTGAGTTCGGGGGTAATGGTTACCGTGCTATTCTTCAGTGCGGTACGAATCATGTCAGGGCTGAGGCGGAGGGTTAAGGTTTGTGCAACCAACGTCATTAGGGTGGTTTCTAGCCCTCCAGTGCGGATTATTTTTTGGTATCTGACTAGGCGGGCTAATAGTTTTGCTATTGGCTTAGGGACCTGTTCGCCTAGGGCAGGAATGGGTTGAGATAACTGAGTGCCGAAGGTTTGAAGTGCAATATAAAGCAGACGTTTGCGTTCAGGAAAGCTGAGGTTTGATTGGTCTTTGTCTAGCAGGGTAACGGCAGCTTTTGCCAGTTCGACAAATTCTGTTGCGGATAGTTTTGAGGATACGCGTTGTAGATAGGTACGAATGAGTAGGATAAGAGTCTCTTCTGTCTCTGTGAGGCGATTTTTGGCTTGTCTGATAGTGCTTTTAAGCGCTGTCTGGTTTACTGTTTCTATTAATTTTCCTGGACGTTTGAGCTGTTGATGGTGGTTGGCTATCTGATGGATACGATCATCGAGATCGTCATCTATCAGATTCATTACTGCTGCCAGTGCCCCAATGGTGGCTTGTAAGTCTAACTCGGTTTTGGGATTGCCAAAGGTTTGTTTAAATAGCGCAAGTGCTTCTAGCAGTCTGGGGAAATCGGGAGTAGATGAAACAGACTGAGTGGTCATAGCAGTGAAGAATGACTCTTTTGTAGAACAACATCAATATTGTTTTAAGTGAAACGACGAAGTTCTAATAGTTCCAGGTTTCTTTACTTAGGGGTTGACGTTTGAGGATATCGCGGCGCATTCTCCAACTTGGAAGAAACTTGTCCATGAGTCCTTTGAATCGATCATTATGCCTGCGCTCCAGCAGGTGAACTAATTCATGGACAAGTACATATTCCAGGCACTCGACTGGCTTTTTAGCGAGTTCTAGATTTAGCAGTATGCGACGTTTTTCGATGTTGCAGCTGCCCCAGCGGGTCTTCATTTTTTTTACGCCCCAGGCGGTGGTTTGTTTGCCGATGATGGGTTCCCAATGGTTGAGTAAATCGGGAATGCGGGCTTTGAGCTGCTGGCGATACCATTCGCGTAACACTTTGGTGCGATTGGCAGTTGTTGTACCTGGGTTGATAAATAGTTGGAGAGTGCTGTTATTTTTGATGATGATTTCGTGCTTTCCCCTGCGTTCTATCACTTCGAGGCGGTAGCGTTTGCCGAAAAAGTAATGACTTTCCCCAATGACCATTTCGCGCTCTGACTGGCGGGGTTGGGCTTGGAATTTGGCTTGCTGTTTTTTGATCCAACTTAGGCGAGAGATAACGGCTAGGCGAACATTGTCGTCAGTAATGTGTAGGGGCACTGAGACTCTGACCATGCCATCGGGGGGATAGACGCCCAGGTGAAGGTTCTTGATGGGCTTGCGTACCACCTGAACGGGGATATCCAGAATTGTGATGGTATCTGTGGTTTGTTTCTGGATCTGCTTTTGGACTTTTTTGGGGGCCAGCTTACTGATACTCACGTTGGTTCTTGACGAGTTCTAATACGACATCAGCGTTGTAAGTGCCGACTTCTTCTCGAATAACATTTTTTACCTCTCGCTCTTTGAATCGATTGCCGACCCAGTCGGCTTTCTTGGTGTAGCGTACCGCAGTATTGATGCGGATCACCAGAGCTTCATCTTGTCCTAAGTTGTCGTAGAGGGAGCGCTTGGCGGGGGTGTCTATGGAGTCTGGATAGTCGGTGATGGCATCGGCGGGTGGTTTGACCTGACGGGCCAGATTTTTTACTTTTTCCAGGTATTCCTGGTAGTTGATGGCGTGCTTGCGGCGTTCTTCGATCAGGGCATCGAGCAGCTCTGACATGCGATCGTAATATTTGGGGTTGATGGGGCTTTCGTCAATAATGACGCGTCGCATATTGTTTTCGATGGTTTCGGCTACGGCATCTTCGCTTTCACGGATGCCTTTGGGGAGTTGATCGACGGCCTCGGCTCCCCGCTGGACGATGAGGTCGATCAGGCCCAAGTCATCGAGGTCTGAGATAACCTCACTGGGATCGGCTCGGATGTAGGTGTCTATCAGGCGACGCATGGCGGGCTCGTACTGTTTCATGTCGATGTAGTCACCACTGGCTTTTTTGATGGCTTCGCGGACTTCGTCGTAGTGGGTGACTTCTTGCTTGATGGTGACGGCTTCTTGGTGGGAATAGCCTGCCTCCGCCATTTCGTTGGCTAGGTTAGTGTAGGCTCGCACCAGGTCAGCAACGGCCTGGTAGAGGGCTATTCGTTTGGGTTCGCTGGCGGCTAGGGCTTCTTTATCGGCGGGGTCCTCGCAGAAGTAGCGGATGTAATCGACAGTGTTGCGGGGTAAACGAACGGGTTCGCAGATGGCTTTCACCTTTTCACGCATTTCTTCAAGACGATCGCGGCCTTTCTCAATTCGATCGC
>CALBPH010000422.1 GCA_937899365.1 uncultured Leptolyngbya sp. | reverse complement strand
TGGGTAGTCTATTAGGCACGTTGCTGAGCTAACTCCCTGAATCCCCTATTGAGCCTTGTTCATTAACAGGCTACACCAGTGATGAACTGACCAACATGACGGTAGCGGAGTTGACCTGTCCAGAAGATATTGCAGACTCTCTCGAAAATATTCAGGCGCTTTCAAAGGGAAAACAGCGGGACTTTGCAGTTGAAAAACAATATCTTCGCAAAGATGGCTCTATTTTTTGGGCTCAAACTACCGTAACGTTGGTTCAAATGGCTGATGGCTATGCCCAATATTGCTTGGGTATGATTAGAGATATTACCAATCGAAAAAAAGCCGAACGAGCTCTGCAAAACTTAATTGCAGGTACTGCTGCCACCTCAGGAAAAGACTTTTTCCCAGCCTTGGTCGGTTACCTGGCGACAGCCCTAAATGTTTCCCATGCCATGGTTTCTGAACTCGTAGATGGTCGTCTGGCTGTGATCGCATTCTGGGCGAATGGCACATTACAAAAGCATTTTTCCTATGCACCGTCTGAAACGCCCTGTGAACCCACTCTGCGAGATGGAAAATTTTACTGTGGACGCGCTGTACAACAGCAGTTTCCCAATGATTACAGTTTAGTTGAGATGGGGGTTGAAGCATACCTGGGTAATGCTTTATGTGATACCCAAGGTAGGGTTATTGGTACTTTATGTATTTTGCATCATCAAGCAATCCCCAATCCCCAACAAGCGGAGCAAATCTTACAAGTTTTTGCTGCTCGCTCCGCGGCCGAACTTGAAAGACAACGCACACAAACAGAGCTAGAGAATCTCAATCAGGCCCTCGAGGCCAAAGTTGCAGAACGTACGGCGGAGTTGCAGACGAGCCGAGCGTATTACCAGAGCATTATTGCCGATCAAACTGAATTAATTTGTCGCTTTTTGCCGGATGGTATATTGACATTCGTCAATGATGCGTATTGCCAATACTTTCGAAAGTCATCTGAAGAATTAGTGGGCACCAATTTTTTAGGACTCCTGTCTCAAGCTGATCAAAAAGTTGTTCAAGAAACGTTTAAAAACTTGTCAGTTAAACATCCTGTTTTTACTTATGAACATGAAGTAATTGCCCCAGATAAAACTCTGCGTTGGCAGCAGTGGACCAATCGGGCTTTCTTTGATGACCACGGTAATGCCGTCGAGTTTCAATCCGTGGGGCGAGATATTACAACCCTTAAAGAGACCACCGCTCAGTTGGAGTCTTCTAATGGACAACTAGAGTCCTCCAATAAAGAGCTAGAATCTTTTGCCTATTCAGTTTCCCATGATTTACGAGCGCCGTTACGAGCCATTGATGGTTTTAGCAAAGCGCTACTCGAAGACTATGGAAATATCTTTGATGAGACTGCGCGCAGCTATTTTGGTCGAATCCGCCAAAACATAATTCGGATGTCCATGCTAATTGATGATTTACTAAGTCTGTCGCGGGTATCACAAGTTCAAATGAACTATAGAGTAGTTCATTTGAGTCGTTTAGCCCATGAAATAGTCAATGAGTTACAAGAGTCAGAGTCTAATCGGCGCGTCGAAGTCTGCATCACACCACGCATCCAAGTTTTTGCTGATGTAACTCTGATGAAGGTTTTGCTTGTTAACCTTTTACAGAACGCCTGGAAATTTACCAGCCATCATGCCACTGCCCGAATTGAGTTTGGCATGTATGTCAGACAAGGGCAGCCAACTGTTTATTTTGTGAAGGATGATGGTGCAGGGTTCAACATGGCGTACGTCGATAAGCTCTTTGGCGTATTTCAGCGACTCCATACGGAGAAAGAGTTTCCCGGCACAGGTATTGGATTAGCGACAGTTCAAAGAATCATACATCGCCATGGTGGTCAGATTTGGGCAAAAGCAGCTGTTGAGAAAGGCGCGACGTTCTATTTTACATTGCCTAAAAACCGTGATGATGCAAAGCGACGGCTAACCCATTAAACCTTTGATGCCCGTACGAAAATTGTTAAATCTACAAACATTTTGGGGCGTTAAGCAGTAAATTAGACTTGTTTGGTATTTTGAGCCTGTTAATAGCTAAGGAATTTTAATTTCATGACTAACCGTCCAATTCTGTTAGTTGAAGATAATCCTGATGATGAGCTGTTAACTATTAGGGGCCTGCGACGGGGCAATGTAACCAACCCAATTCAGGTCGCACGAGATGGAGAAGAAGCATTAGACATTATATTCTCTGCTGACGTGCTTCCCTGCGTGGTGCTATTAGATATCAAACTTCCCTAGCTAGACGGATTAGAGGTTTTACAACGCTTGCGGGCAAACGAACGAACGCGTTTATTGCCAGTTGTCATTCTTACATCCTCTAGCCAACAGCGAGACATTATTGAAAGCTACAGTCTGGGGGCGAATAGTTATGTCCGTAAGCCCGTGGATTTTGAGCAATTTGCCAAAGCGGTGGTTCAGTTGGGTTTGTATTGGGCTCTTCTTAATGAGCCTTTGCCAGATGAGTAAATGGTTGCTCTTTCAAGGTTCATCATGACTTCTCCAATTCTCAATGTTCTAGTTATTGAAGATTCAGAAGATGACGCATTTTTGGTGATTCGAGAACTTCGTAATAATGAGTTCAACATCGCCTGGCAGCGAGTCGAAACAGCTGATGCATTGCGCCGTGCACTCGAGACATCTGCCTGGGACATTATTCTTTCAGATTACACCCTGCCCAAACTGAACGCCCCCGCTGCGCTTGAGATTGTAAAGCGCAGTCAGTTGGACATTCCCTTTATTGTAATTGCTGGTTCCATTGGAGAACGCCTAGCAGTGGACATGATGAAGGCTGGCGCCCATGATTATGTCATGAAAGATTGCTTAACCCGCTTACCTGAGGCTATACGCCGCGAACTTCGGGAAGCAGACGTGCGTAAGATCCGAAAACAAGCTGAGGCATCTCTTCAGATAAGTCAACAGCGCTATGCCACACTAGCGTCTACGGTCCCCGTGGGGATTTTTCGTCACGACTCTACGGGTGATTGTGTCTATGTTAATGATCAGGCCTGTAAAATTAGTGGATTGTCTCGACAGGCTACATTAAGCGGTAGATGGAGTGAAGCCCTACACCCTGATGATCGTGCGCTAGTTGAAGCCGCCTGGGAAGACGCCGTACAAAACCATCGTTCTTATCAGTTTGAATATCGATTCCAACATGCCGATCGTACGGTGCGCTGGGCTTATATACAGGCTGTGCCCGAACGGGATATCCATGGTCATGTTGTCGGTTATGTGGGGACAATTACCGATATTAGCGATCGCAAACAAACTGAACTCGCTTTACAAAGTCTGGTTCAAGGTACCGCCGCCACAACTGGACAGGATTTTTTTCCAGCCTTAGTGAAGCATATTACCAAGGCGTTAGGCATTGCCAGTGCCTTTGTGGCTGAAAATGTCGGTGATGAGATCAATATCCTTGCCTTTTGGAGCCATGACTCATTGCAACCAACATTGACATATCCCCTCAGCAACACTCCCTGTGAAGTCATCCTACGGGATAGTCATTACTACTGTAGCCAGTCTATTCAAGAAGAATTTCCTGACCATAGATTTTTAGAAACCTGGCAAGCAGAGAGTTTTCTAGGCATTGCTTTAAAGGATACTCGAGGAAATATAATTGGGGCGTTGTGCGTTTTTGACCAAGGGCAGATTGTCAACTCAGAACGGGCTGAAAATTTACTGCAAATATTTGCCGCTCGCGCTGCCGCCGAATTAGAACGCCAAAAAGCACAGACAGCACTAACAAACCTTAACAAGGAACTAGAAGCCAAAGTCGTAGAACGCACGGCTAAACTCCAGGCTCAGCAACAGGAACTGACTCGCAAAAATCTAGACTTACAAGTCGCTAACCAACAAGCAAAAGCTGCTAACAAAGTCAAAAGCCGATTTTTAGCCCATATGAGCCATGAATTGCGCTCTCCATTGAATGCCATTTTAGGATTTGCCCAATTAATTGAGTGCAGTCCAAGTCTTCCAGAAAAGCAGCAAAACTATGCCACGCTTATTTACAAGAGCGGTCAACATTTGCTCAACATGATCAATGATGTCTTAGACATGTCAAAACTCGAGGCAGGGCAGTCTATACTCAACCCATCTGACTTTAGTTTACTGGCATTATTTAGCGAACTGTATGAATTATTCCAGATTCGTGTAGCCGAGAAGAATCTAGAATTTGTTTTTGAAAGGGCATCAGACCTACCCAACAATATCCGCACAGATGCTGGTAAATTGAGGCAGGTATTAATTAATCTCTTAGACAATGCTATTAAGTTTACCGATAAAGGGAAAATCACGCTAAGAGCCCGCGTTATACAGACAGAAACAGATAATAACGTCGACCAGCCGCTGGCTACTTCTGAGGATAAAATGGTGAGTCTTCACTTTGAGGTGGAAGACACTGGCTCTGGGATTGCCCCCCATGAATTAGAGCAAGCCTTTGCACCTTTTGTGCAGACCAAGACAGGACAAGATTCTCACCAAGGCTCAGGGCTGGGATTATCCATTAGTCAACAATTTGTAAAACTGATGGGAGGAGACATATCGCTAAACAGCCAAGTCGTTAATAACAGTGTTAACGAACAGCCTCACAATCATCTCAACCACCCCCATGGAACCTTAGTTAGTTTTCATATCCAGGCAATTCAGAGTGCCGCTGCCCCTTCAATACCAGCTACACCCAAACAACAGTCGTTAGCGCTTGCACCAGAACAAACCCACTATCGTTTATTAATAGTGGATGATGATTTAAGTAATCGACAACTTTTACTCAGACTGTTGCAGCCGTTGGGATTTAACCTCAAAGAAGCTATCAATGGTCAAGAAGCAATTGACATTTGGCATAGCTGGCAACCTGATTTAATTTGGATGGATTTGAATATGCCCCTAATGGATGGTTATCAAGCAACACAGCGAATTCGAGAGAACACATATAACAACTATCGTTCAGACGTGTCCCAAACTATCTCCGTTCAATCGGTAGAGTCTCCAGATCGACTCCATAAAAATAAGCAACCAAGCATTATTGCTGTCTCTGCTAATAACTCGCCAGACAACCAGTTAAAAGCACAAGAAGCAGGCTGTGATGGGTTTATTGCTAAACCTTTTAAGAAAGCTGATATATTTAGTATCCTACATCAACTACTGGGTGTGAAATATAGTTAGCTATAGCACGGTGCCGACAACTTTTTTGCCATATGTCACCCATAATCCAGACATTTTAGGTGGTGAATCAATTATCGATGTATTGATTAACTCTGAACAGTTTCTGGGATCAGAACATCATTGCGACTATAGGACTCAACCGCTACCCGAACATAGGCCGAAATAAATTTAAAGCGATTTGCCGTCTCAACAGGCACAAACACTTTACTAAAGACAATCACAGCAAATAGTTCATTGGATGGCAACATACCACCAAATCCCAAAACCGACTTGACTCGATACGGCACTACAAACTCTTGCTGACCCGGAATATAGGGACTATTCAAAGCCGTTGGGATGTGAAACACATTAAATGCCCGGTGGGGGCTTTTTGTAATCAGTGCCGGGTTTGTCTCGATTACAGCTTTTACATCCAAGCCAAACTGTTGAATTAGCTGCAAGATCATCGGTGCCCGACGGACAAAGTCTTCGTCTATCAGCGGAATAGCCTGATGCCCCATTGACCGTCGCCTATCGTTCCACTGGAGTTGCTCTCCTGCTGTTGCCAACAATGTCAGGCATTTTGTTGCCGGGGAAATATATTGACCCTGCACAATGGATTGTGCTTGTCCCTGCAGCCGATGACTCAGTTCTCTGTAGGGGTGCGTCTTAAAAAACCGGACCAGGGCTGCTTCCCGCTCGCCAGTACGTGGGTCCAGAAAGTTGTCGTAAATGTAGCGAACAATACGATTTGCTGTATCTTCCATTGTTCTCGACCCATACTCCAGATTGCGAAGGGCAACAGAACACTTGTAAAGATCAGCCTTTGCAAAGGTCTCAAGACTGTACATTGTATTACTAGCCAAAATAGTTATTTGAATATATTGCATCTGCTAAATGAGGTAGGGCAATGGATATCCCTAAAAGCCTTAAATTTCAGCAGCTAACCTGACTGGCCATCGACGAATATGTCCGTCGATGGCCATGCCGTTTGTCCATTTTTCTCAGAAGATATTGTTAAACCGGATTTTTTTGATATTTTCCCAAACATCAGAAAGCCCTGATATTAGTCTGTCATTAAGAACCTTTTCAAGGACCTAAAACCTATGCATATCAAGCTTTAATGCACCGTAGACCTCGGTCTTATAAAGATAGATGTTTAGACGTCTGAATGATGGTTTTTCTAAGATAAGAAGCGATATAGAACAATATTGCTGAAAT
>CALBPH010000421.1 GCA_937899365.1 uncultured Leptolyngbya sp. | reverse complement strand
CTTTGGCGATGGCTGCATGAATCAGCTGCCCCATGGAAACATGGGGGACATGCCAGCGTTTAGACAGTGCGATCGCATGTGCTTTAACCCCCATACCAGGAGGCCCTAAAAGGATAAGCTGCTTAGATGTCATGGGAAATTAAGATCCTATAAACCACAACGGCACAAGAGAACGGCACGCACTGAGCAAAGGGGACGGTGTGCCTACAGTTGGGTATTATGTTCCACCCATCTATGATGGCGTTATTTTTTTGCAGATTCTTTTATATTTGGACGGATGCCGACGATGGAGTGTAAAGTCTCGTTTCAAACTCTGGCAAATTCTTAAGTTGTGTAGCTCTTTAAACTTCGCTCTACTTCGGAGAACTTCGCTCTGTGTCGTAGCCACGATGGTTGCTACTGGTGACTGCAAGACACTCATTGAGGATGCATAGGGGCTATTGCAAACTGAAGAAGACAGACAATTTGGTTGCCTATGGCCTCTTACACGAAACCCTGGAAGTCAGCCCCGGATATCGCCGGGCAACCACAAGGGACTGTCTCAACAGGATCGCCCAAATAAAGTCGGGTATACTGAATTCGAATATGGTATTAAATCTATGTTTAACAAGCTGTTTCGTTTTCTGCGACGTTTTTTACATCGAACTCGGACGGTCAATAACGAACCTTTAAATAAGGTCAGCTTGATTGTCATTATCGTGATCGATATTGTTATTTTATCCAATGTGTTTATTGGTTTAGATGATGTTGCCCAGTGGCACATTTCCCCTGCGGCTGCCTATCCTTGCTATACGGAGTGGAGTAGCTATCGTAGTCAAACAGATAGCAATAAAGACTTCGAGATTATTCAGCAGACAGTTAGCCTGGATAGACCGAATGTTATTGGCGATCAGCAACAATATCAGCAAGGAGAGCTAGACCATTTAGGGGAGGTCAATCCTGTTTGCCTGCGATATGGGGACGTAAAAGACACGCTTCGAGAGGCTGGTTATGGTGCTATCTTGCAACGGGTGACGCAAAAAGAACGTGCGATCGCAACCCTAAGAAACACCAATGGCACTATCCGTAGGGAGTATGACTCTACATTGCTAGAAAAGATTGCTGGGCAGTCCCGTGACCAGTCAATTAATCAGGTTGGTGCTGCTGAGGCAAAGGTCACCTTAGCTGAGAATGAGACCAAGATTGACGGACTGAATGCGGAAATTTCAACATTAAAAGATGAGCTACTAGCGAAGCCAGAGAGTGCAGAATTTTTAGCATTGCTCAAGCAGGACACTACGTTTCAAACCGTGGAGCAGGGGTACGACAAGGCTAAGTTCTGGTATCCCACCATTCAGCTAGCTTTTCAAGCGATTTTCTTAGTACCGCTTATTTTAGTCGCTTTTGCTATCTATACGGTGGCTCAGCGTAAGCGCTATGGCCTAATTGCCCTGATTAGCTGGCACCTGTTGGTGATCTTTTTTATCCCGTTAGTTCTCAAGGTATTTGAGGTTTTCCAGGCAGGGATAATCTTTAATTTTATTTTTGATATTGTCAGTGCCATATTTGGCCGACTGTTGTTTTTGGTCAGCTATGTCTATATCTTGTTGATTCCATTATTGGGCTTTGGGATCATTAAACTTGCTCAACGGTTTATCTTTAACCCCAAGCTACAGGCGGCGGGTCGGGTGCAGAAGTCACGCTGTATTAAGTGTGCAAAGAAGATAAAGGCCCATGATGAGCATTGTCCCCACTGTGGCTATTACCAGCATCGAGAATGTGGGCATTGTCATCAGCTGACGTATAAATATTTGCCCTACTGTAATCACTGTGGAACAGCTCAAACAGTTGAGACTGTGCAATGAGTTGATATTATGCTTTGGTAATGATGTACATGCTCTTCTAGTAGGGCTTTTTGTTATCCAAGTTCTGATGTTTTGATAGCTGATGCAAACTATCGTCCGATAGGGTAACGGGCAGCGGCATATCGGGAAAATTAATGTCGCGTTGGGGGAAGGGAATTTCAATATCCATTTTACGAAAGGCGGTTGCGATCGCAAAGTTCAAATCACTCCGAATCCTTGGATACTGTTGCGGTTTACGAATCCACACCAGCAATTCAAAATCAAAGGAGTTCTCACCAAACCCCATCATAAACACCTCAGGGGCCGGCGCCGCCACCACATCAGGATGCTCTCGCCCCACCTCAAGCAAGACAGCCTTAACAATTTCTGGCCGACTGCTGTAAGCCACCCCCACCGGAATATGAATACGCGACAACGGATTACGATGGCTCCAGTTGATCACATCGTGCTCTAGAAACCGAGAATTCGGCACAATAATCGACACCTGATCAAGGGTACGAATGTCGGTACTGCGGGGGCCAATACGATCCACCACCCCCATTTTGCCACTCAGCTCAATAAAGTCCCCCACCTGAATGGGGCGCTCAAATACCAGCACCAGGCCGCTGCTAATATCCTTAGCAATATTTTGTAATCCTAAACCAAGTCCCACACCCAGGGCACTGGCCAGCAGCGTCAGGGAGCTAAGGTCAATGCCCCACAGCTGTAGGACAGCAATTACCCCCACAAATAAAATGGCATAGCGTACCAGAATGGTGATGGCCGCCTGCATCCCCAGACTCAGACCCGAGGTTTGAAGCAGTCGCGATCGCAACACATTGGTCGAGATTTTGGCCACCAGGACCAGTCCCCCCAGCCAGCCCAGCAGCGCCAAAACATCAGCAATCGACAGACTCGTCTCCCCCAGCGGTAACGCCTGACCCACAAATGTCGAAACCAGCAAATCTTGCAGCCTATTCGCCCATGCCCGCGTGACCCGAAACCGTTTAACAACAAACAGTAATGCCGACAGCCAAACACTGACACGCAGCCCCAAGAGTAGCAATTGGGCACTAAACCGCGCCAAAGAAAACTGGGGACGGCTCAGACCGGTAGACCCAGGCTGCGGCTGTGCAACGGTCTGAGGCAACAAAGGCAGCACATAGCGTCGCCAAAGAAACCCCAGCAAATAATGGGCCGCCACAGCCCCCAACAACACAATCAGGGAAACTATCGACGCCCGTAGTAAATAATCATCACTGCGTTCTAACCGCGCCTGGTTTAGCCCCGCCTCAATTGTCTCAGCCCAGGTCCGAGCCTGTTGTTCTAGCGTTTCCTTTTGAACACTGGTGTCTGGCTGCACAGCCCGTAGATCGCTAGCCGTAACCGATAGCAGCTGACGTCTGGCTGAGCGACCAAAAGCGTTATAAATAATGGGGGAATGGCCAGATCCATCCGCCGTCACCGACAACGGATCGCTCGACTTCATCAGCTCCGTCAGCTCTGCATTGATTCCCTGGGCCCGCTGCTTAGCCGTCAGATCTGGGGTCTCCGCAATCTGGAATAGACGTTGACCATCGATCACAATCCATGCGGTAGAAATTATCTCTCCCTTAACCGTACTCTCTTGCTCCTTCGTCCCCTGGGCAGAAGTGTAGGGGTTGCCCACAGCCAGGCACAGCAGCATACTTAAGAGTACGCCAGTTAAAAATTTACCCGCAGTTCGCCAGCGGTACTGATGTTTTTTTACCCACTGGGTGTGATCCAACAATCGCCTAAACACTGTCCGCTATCCCGTTGGTCTGGGCCTATCCTACAGCGTTTTAACTAGACTGACACTTCCTCTACCGCAACTCACCCTGGCGATACTTTTGAGCAAAGATTGGCATTAGCGACAGCACCATCAGTAGACTAAGGCAGAGGATCACGGGCCACCAGTTACCGCCACGCATGGCGTCTACCCCCGTTACCCCCAGCCATGTGTAGGCCATTGTTCCAGGAATAATCCCAATCAGGGTGCCAACGGCATAGGGGGTAACTGAAATATTGGTCAGACCAAATAAAAAATTCACCACATTAAAAGGTGAAATCGGAGCAAATCGTATGGCCAACACACAAGATAATGCCTGGTTTTGCATAGCACAGTCTAGCCGTTTGAATAATCCTTGAAAGCGAGGCTGTTGGCTAAACCGACGCTCAAACCAATCGTGTAGCAAGTAGCGAGCGAGCCAAAACGCAACCACAGCCCCCGCCGTAGCCCCAAGAATGGACCATAGGGTGCCCCAAACTAACCCAAACAAGGCTCCCCCCAGGACAACGAGCACAGTACCCGGTACCCCCACAGCTGCTGCTAAGGTATGGGCTCCTAAAAAGCCCGCCACTCGCCAAGGACCAGCGCCCTGGATTAATTCACTCAGCGCTTGATGATCAAATAAGATAGCGACCAATCGCCAACAAAAAGGGGCCGCGATGGCCGCTGCCAACAGACCCCAGATATGTTTTTTTCGAACCATGGCGATGTGAATAACGCGATAGATGTAACGGAAAGTTCCTCAAAGGCCTATCAGACTATTGCCCCAGACTATTGCCATATATGACCGGCCCCTTGGAAGCTTTATGAGAAACGGCTTAGGACTCAGAAGATGCCGGTTGAGCATTTTCAGGTAGCGATTCTTGAAGCGACTTTCGTGCAACCTTAGTAACAATAAAGACAACGGCAAAGGTAGCCACCAGTCCCACAATTAAAAAAGCCCATTCAGCCGGAGTTCTCTCCTGGCCAGCGGCGGCACTGCCGACCACACCACCCAGGTAAACGTACAAAATTGTTCCTGGCAAAATACCCACGGTGCCCAACACATAGTCCACTAACGATACATTCGTTAGCCCCAGACCATAATTCAACAAATTAAATGGAAAGGCAGGAGAAAGACGCACTAAAAAGATAATCTTGCGGCCTTCCTTCTCGATAGCATCGTAAATAGCCTTAAAGATACGGTTGCCCGATACTTTATTAGCAACCCAATCGCGGGCCAGGTAGCGGCCAATCAAAAACGCAACCGTAGCCCCTAACATGGCTCCAATAAAGACAAAAATCGTGCCTTTGACAATGCCAAATACGGCCCCAGCGCCTAGGGTAACCACCGATGCCGGTAAAAACGACACGGTGATAATGATGTACATAATCACAAAAACAATGGGGGCAATCGGTCCCAGCCCGTCAATCCAATTAAGAGCATTTTGCAAGGCTCCCTGGATGCCGCCACCGCCACCATCTTGCGCCATTGCCGGAGCTGCTGCTAGCAGGATCATGCCAATAAATGCAAACGACATAAGTTTAGTCAGTAACTTAGCCAGCTTAGACCGATAGCTTGGCGAAGGGCCAAGTCCCTTGTTTGAATGTTTCATTAGAACTACTCCTGTAAGGTTATCTTGACAAAAAACAGTCTCTAAAGCGAATGTTCTGCTAAACCAGAGACCCCCCGCAGCTAGAGCCACTGCCAGCGGTACAGCCAAAGCAGTAAGGCCGAGTCTGAACATGGTTGATGACATCCAACGTGCCACGCTCTAGCAACGTAGTCAGTGTGACCGGCTGTCCCTGGGCATCTAACGCTGGAATTCCTTCCATTTGGTTAAAGTCACAGTCATACACCTGGCCCAAATGGTCCACCGATAGCTCACTGCGACACATTAGATGCTTGACCGTGCCAGCATTGTGGTGCTCGGCCAAAAATTTCAGATAAGGGTCATGGATTTTACGATGTTCCAGATGAAACTTAGTTCGACCAATGGGTAAGTTGGTGATAGTAAACAGACTATTGAACTGAATATCAAAATGTTCGCTGAGATACGTCTTGTAATCTTTTTCTAACCCGGCCTGTCCCGGCGTTAGCGAAAAGTCTTCGGACATTGGCACTGGGGGGTTATAAACCAGGTCAATCACTAGATTAGGATCTTTGCCATAGCCCCTTTGATTTAACAGCTGCAGTGCATGAATCGAGTCTTGATAAACTCCCTGCCCCCGCATTTTGTCCACGTTATCTTCTAAATAGCAGGGCAGTGATGCCACCACCCGCAGCTGGTGCTGGGCAAAATAATCGGGCAGATCTTCGTAACCAGGCTCAAAAAAGATGGTCAGATTTGAACGGACAATCACCTCTTTGCCGTGGCTACGGGCGGCTTCAACAATGGGTCGAAACCCATAGTTCATCTCTGGTGCGCCACCGGTCAGGTCCACAGTTTGAATTTGTGGAAAGCGATGAATCATATCCACTAGCTGATCGCACACATCTGGAGATAGCTCCTCAGTACGCTGGGGTCCAGCCTCCACATGGCAATGACTGCAGCTGAGGTTGCACTTGCGGCCTAAATTGATTTGTAAAACGCTGATGGGCGGTTTGGTCAATGGTTGACCCAACGCAGACTCGAAGCTGGGTAATGTCTGTGGAGCAGGAATTGACTGGACCATAGTTTGAATAATCTGGGTGAACGGGTGGTTTATAGTATGCAGCCAGGAAGCTTGACTTCCACGAGTGTCATTGAACGATACCTTGCTGAATATTTCCTTAGAAT
>CALBPH010000420.1 GCA_937899365.1 uncultured Leptolyngbya sp. | reverse complement strand
GGGGGTTCAAGCTGGCAATGGTGCTAAGCCAGCGAGGCATGAAAGAAAGGGGTACCAGCGCCGTACTGGCAAACAGCAGGGGTAAATTGGTGACAAAAATAACGGCGATTAGCTCAATGTGGCCGGGTAGGGCAAAGGCCAGCCCTAGGCTAAAGGCCGTCACCCCCAACACCAGCATTAGAATAATCGCCACCATGAGGCCCAACCCGGTAATACTCGGCAACCCGGCCCCCAGCATTGCACTCAGGATCACAATCGCGGCGGTCTGCACCAGACTCATGGCGGCGATAAATAGGGCTGAGGCGATGACGATGGAAAATCGGGACACCAGCGGGGCCACCAGCAGTCGATTCAAAAAACCAAACTCTCGGTCAAACATCACCGGCAGCCCTGCGTTTAAGGCGCCACCAAATGCGGTGAATACAATGATGCCCGCACCAATAAACTGACCATAGTTGACGCTATCGCCAAACAGGCCCTGGGGCACATTTTGGAATAAGGCCCCAAACAAAATTAGCCACATTAGCGGTTGAACAATGCCAGCGGCGAGGGTAGAGGGACGCCGCTGTAGTTGGATGAATAGTCGCTTGGTGAGGGCCAGGGTTTCTTGAAGGAATTCGCTGAAGCCAGGGGATGCGATCGCATCATCCTTCCACTGCTGCAGCTGAGTATTTTGAATGGTGGAACTGCTCATGGGCGCTGTGGGATGTGAGGTGTGGGTATGGGATATGCGATTAGGATAACGAGTTTTGACCGCCCTTACCGTTTCATGTTTTGCTGCTTCATTTCCTTTTTCATATCTCGCTTACTGGCAGCCGCAACTTCCGCATCCATAATGGTGCGTCCCGTTGCCGCTAGATACACATCATCCAGGCTGGGCTGAGATTGAGCGATCCCAAATGTTGGCAATCCGGCTTCCTTGAGGGCCGTCTGCACCGTCATTAGGGCATCAGACTCAGAATCTACCACCAGGTTTAGCGAGTTACCCTGGGCGCTATTGACAATTACTTCCTGTACCACCGGCAGCCCCTGGAGCATTTCACTCGCCTGTTGTGCCTCAGTTAGGGGGGTAAACTCTCGAATGCGCAGGGTGATGCGCTCACCCCCCACCTTGGCCTTGAGGTTAGCCGGGGTGCCGGAGCTGATGACCTGACCCTGGTCGATAATGGCCACCCGGCTAGCCAGGGCATCCACTTCCTCTAAATAATGGCTCGTAATCAGGATCGTTGTGCCCGCGGCCTGCAGCTGTCGCAAAAATCGCCACACGGCTGATCGACTCTCAATATCTAGACCCACCGTGGGTTCATCTAGAACCAGCACATCGGGCTGATGTAACAACCCCGCCGCCAGGTCCAAACGTTTTTTCAAACCGCCAGAATAGGTACCCGTTTTCTTGTCGGCCCAGTCCGTTAGCTCTAATAGCTCAATCATTTGATCAATGCGGGCCTTGGCCAGCTTGCCCGGCAAATGATAAATTGCCGCCTGCAGGTCCAGCAGCTCTCGCCCCGTCAGCACCTTATCAAGGGCAACTTCCTGGGCAATGTAACCCAGCCGCTGTCGCACCTGACGCGGGTCATCAACCACCGATACCCCCATCACATCCAGGCTGCCAGCATCGGGCAAGGTGAGGGTACACAAACAGCGGATAGTGGTGGTTTTACCAGCACCGTTGGGGCCAAGCAAGCCAAAGATTTCTCCGGGTTCAATCTGCAGTGACACGTCTTTCACGGCCTGAACGTCGCCGTAGCGTTTCTGAAGACCTTTAATTACAACTGCGGGCTGCTGTGACATCCTAAAAACCTATAAGACAGACCCCGGTGGGCAGGGGACAACCACCTTTAATTCTAACGGTGAACTGGACGCGTCAGCCGGGGGCTAACTCAGACCCACCGTAGCCAATAGGGCATGAACGCCGTGGCGAGTAATCGGCAGGCTATCTACTACCATGGCCGCTGATAACAGCATCATGTAGAAAATAGAGTATTTGAAGACGCCTCGGGCCAGGTCGCGATCGCAAGGACACTGCTTTAGATCGTAAGCCTTACGCAAAAACAGTCCGCCCAGCAGCAGCGCCAGCAAACCATAGAGCCAACCACAGGCTTCGGTGGGGCACACCATCAGTAGGGTAACGGGCACCAGCACCAGGGTATAGAGCCAGATCTGATTGGCCGTCTCTTCATTGCCAACAATCACGGGCAGCATCGGCACGTTGACCTTGGCATAGTCATCTTTGATCAGCATGGCCAGAGCCCAAAAATGGGGCGGGGTCCACACAAACACAATGGCAAAAAAAATCCAGGCGGCCCAACCGCCGTGGCCCGTGACAGCAGCCCAGCCCACCATGGGGGGAATGGCCCCCGCCGCACCACCAATAACAATATTTTGAGGTGATGACCGCTTTAGCCAGTGGGTGTAGATACCGATGTAAACAACAATACCGGCCATGGCCAAACAGGCGCTGAGCAAATTGGCAAACCAGGTCAGCAGACTAAAGGACAAAATGGCCAATACTCCGGCAAAAATCAGCGCATCACGGACTTGAATCCGCCCCGACGGTAAGGGACGGTCGCGGGTGCGCTCCATGTCGTAGTCAATATCGCGATCGTAAACACAGTTGATCACCTGGGCCGAGGCCGCTGCCAGCCAGCCGCCTGCCATAGTAATCAACACCAACAACAAATCTGGGTGTCCCTGGGCTGCCACCCACATGCTGGCAACCGTTTCGATCAGCAGTAGGGGAATAATGCGGGGCTTGGTGAGCTGGTAGTAACTGCGACAGACTTGGATGAGATTCTCGTGGTGAACCCCAGGGGCAAGGTTAGAAGGTTGCATAGAAGGTAGAAAGAAAATATGTAGGGGTGGAGAGACGCTCCATAGAACGTCTGTACAAGGGAGCAATAGATGAAAGATGTAGAGAAAGCCCGAGCTTTACGAATTGGCGGAAGCTTTCAGAGTCTCTTCTGTTAGAGAACAGTCTCGCAGGGCCAACACGGTAAAACAGACTAGCGTGCCGAGTAAAGCAGCACCGACGGCCTGGTGGCACACGGTGAGAGTCTGCACCTGTAGATGAAGACGAAAGGTGGCAAGACCGAGAACAAGCTGAAGAAGGAGTAGACCAAAGGCCGCGTTGGCTTGCGATCGCAGCACACCATCCAATGCCGGTGTGCGCCAAACCCATACAGCCAGAAAGATCACCGACAGGCTAGCAGGGACAATACCCAGCAGGTGAGCGTTCACAACATTGCACAGCTCCGCCAAACCAAAACATTGGTGAGCGGCCCAGCGCGATCCCACCAAACCACCCAGCAGGCTTTGACCATAGACCAGCGCTGCAGCCGCACCACTGAGCCAGGATAATTTTCCGGCGGTGCCTTTTGCCTGATAAGGCAATAACCCCATTCCCATAGCCAGCAATGTACAAAACACCAACAGTGCCGTACCGAGATGGGCGGTAACAATATCGAATCGCAACAGCTGGGTCACCGTAAGACCACCTAGAACCCCCTGAAAAATCACTAAAAAGAGAACTAACCCAGCGGCCCAGGGCACCCACATGGCCAGGGAGCGCCGCCATCTGATCGCCAACGCCACCAGACCAATAGCCATCAGACCAATCAATGAGGCATCTAGACGATGGAACCACTCTAGAAATACCTGTAAATTCATCTGCTGACTGGGCACCAGCTGGCCATAACACAGCGGCCAGTCCGGACAGGCTAGCCCTGCATTCATAACGCGGGTGGCACTGCCAATCGCCATCAAAATCAGGGTAGCCACGGCCATTTTCCACACCCAGCGTCGTAGATAGGTCACCGGATTAAATCCAGCAGCCTGCGTTGACTGGACCATGGACAATGAGGAATGAGCCATAAACCTAAAAACTCTCTTAAGAAGCTAGAACAGACAATCGAGAAAGCTCTCTCCTACAGGGTAGAGAATTTTTCTGGCTTAGATGAAATACATTTAGCTTTTCTTCTCGTTTGCCGATTGGATTAAAAAATCTTCTGTGAAATCCCTGGCATGAGTGGCGTGAATTCTATGAAGTAATGGCTTTGATTAGGGACAGATGCAACCCTGTCCCCAACTCGGTATAGCGCCCTACCAAAAGAACCTGAAGAAAATCCTTAGATCGCGCAAATGAACTTTACAAGCACTGTCATTTCCCAAGAGATAGCGCTACCTTGGGGTGGGACTAAAAAGCCATTTAGAACTATTCCTTCTAACTCCGTTGGCATCCCACTTTGACAGCTTAAAAATGAGTCGGATAACGTTACGTTCAGTTACAGTTTTATGAACAGCCTACCGCTCTGAGTCAAACGATTCATTAGGAATACCCTAGGTAGCTGCAATGTCAGAAAGACTGTTTTTCTTGTATCTGTAGAATAAAAACGATTCCTACTCTGTCACGTCCAGCCAGTTCTTAAGCAATTCTGTTTTTATACAACAGATTACCCCACAGGAGAATGTTCGAATCGTGAACGGTATTCCTACGTCTATTGTCACCATGCTGATCGGCATTGTCATTACGCTGATCAGCCTTTGGTATGGCCAAAACCACGGTCTGATGCCCGTGGCTGCTTCCACCGAAGCCGGTGAAGTTGATCAGTTGTTTAATCTGATGATGACCATCGGCACCGGGCTGTTTCTCATTGTTGAGGGCACCCTGATTGTTGCTGTCATTCGGTTTCGTCGAAAAGAAGGCGATGAAACGGACGGTCCCCACATTGAGGGAAATATTCCCCTTGAGATTGTTTGGACGGCGATCCCAGCGATTATTGTCCTGGGTCTTTCGGTGTACAGCTTCGAAATCTACACCGAGATGGGGGGCCTCAATCTGATGGAGCATCATTCATCTAAAGAGGTGCAGCTGGCCTACGCGTCATCCGACGGTGATGCAACTTCCAGCTACCCAATGCTGGCAGCGTCTGGTTTGGGCGAACCGCCCACCCTGGGAGAATCTGCTGACGATACGATCAGCATTGATGTGTTGGGGCTGCAGTTTGCCTTTGTCATGACCTATCCGGCCACGGGGATTGTGGATGGTGCGGTTCATGTTCCCGTCGGTAAGTTTGTGAAACTAAATCTGAAGGCTCAAGACGTTATCCACGCTTTCTGGCTACCCGAATTTCGCATTAAGCAAGACATGATTCCGGGGAAAGAAACATCTTTGGTGTTTAAGGCAACGCGCGAAGGTACTTATCCCGTTGTCTGTGCTGAGCTGTGTGGTTCTTACCACGGCGGGATGCGCACCCAGCTGATTGTGCATTCTCCTGAAGAGTATGACGAATGGGAACAGAGTCGCATTGTTGCCCAGGGGCCAACGGATCTTTCGAACGCGATCGCGGCCGCCAGCCAAAAGCCCGATGAAACGGATACCGAATATTTGGCTCACTTTAGAGCATCCATGCACCTCGACATAGAGCCCATGGAGCCCATGAACCACGACGCTCATATGGACCTGGCGCTCACACCTTAACCCTCAGGTATGGGTCAACTGACCGCTCTTCGGATACGCTTCTTTTTTCCTTTCTCCTTTTTCCCCTTACAACTCACATGGCACAAGCAGAGGCTATAAAAACACCTGATCCCTCACCGTCTCCTCAATCGTTGGGTAATGAACGTAAGTGGACCCACTTCTTTACGTTTAGTACAGACCACAAGGTAATCGGCATCCAGTATTTGGTGACGTCGTTTGTGTTCTACCTGATTGGTGGGGGACTGGCGACGGTGATTCGAACGGAGCTGGCAACGCCCGCACCTGACTTTATTACCCCCGAAACCTATAACGGTGTCCTCACGCTCCACGGCACCATTATGCTGTTTTTGTGGATTGTGCCTGCGGGCGCAGGGTTGGCCAACTATCTGATCCCGTTGATGATTGGGGCCAAGGATATGGCCTTTCCAAGAATTAATGCGATCGCATTTTGGATGATCCCCCCCTCCGGCATCATGCTAGTGGCCAGCTTTTTCTTTGAGCCACCCCAGGCAGGCTGGACCTCCTATCCACCCCTGAGTCTTTCCAGCGGCATGTTGGGCCAGGGCATTTGGATCCTTAGCATTCTCATCGGTGGAACCGCTTCGATTTTGGGGGCGCTAAACTTTCTGGTCACCATCTTAAAAATGCGGGTGCCCAGTATGCCCCTGCTAAAGATGCCTCTGTTTTGCTGGGCCATGATTGCCACATCGCTGCTGATTTTGATTAGCACACCTGTTTTGGCAGGCGCGCTGATCTTGCTGATGTTTGACCTGGTAGCTGGTACGGCCTTCTTTAACCCCACGGGCGGTGGCGATCCCGTGGTCTATCAGCACATGTTTTGGTTCTATTCCCACCCGGCGGTGTATATCTTTGTGCTGCCGCTGTTTGGAGCCATTTCCGACGTGTTGCCCGTCCATGCCCGCAAACCCATCTTTGGCTATCGCGCCATTGCCTACTCCAGTTTGGTGATTAGCTTCCTGGGTCTAATTGTGTGGGCCCACCACATGTTTACCAGCGGCACCCCGCCCTGGCTACGCATGTTCTTTATGATTACCACCATGGCCATTGCCGTACCTACAGGCATTAAGGTCTTTGGCTGGACCGCCACCCTGTGGCGCGGCAAGATTGCCTACACCAGCGCCATGCTATTTGCCATTGGCTTTATCGCCATCTTTGTTATCGGCGGCATCAGCGGCGTCATGTTAGCCGCAGTCCCCTTTGACATCCACGTCCACGACACCTACTTTGTGGTAGCCCACTTCCACTACGTTCTGTTTGGGGCGTCTATCTTTGGCATCTACATGGCCCTGTACCACTGGTTCCCCAAGATGACCGGGCGGATGCTAAATGAGTTTTGGGGTAAGGTCCACTTTGTCTTGACCTTTGTCGGCATGAACCTCACCTTTATGCCCATGCACCAGCTGGGTCTCCAGGGTATGAACCGACGCATTGCCCTCTACGACCCTCAGTTTACTGACCTCAATGTTTTGGCCACCATCGGTGCCTACTTGATGGCGGTGTCCACGGTGCCCTTTATTATCAATGCGGTTTGGAGCTGGCACTGGGGTGAAAAAGCACCCACTAACCCCTGGCGGGCTCTGACCCTGGAATGGCAAACCCTGTCGCCTCCGGCCCATGAGAATTTTGAAGGGGTACCTGAAATCAAGACGGGTCCCTATGACTATGGTCTGGGTTACATTCCGGTAAAAGACGATCCCGAGATTTACGAAGAAGCCATTGCCGCTGTTGCGGCCCATGCGCATTAGGGCGTAACTAAATCCCCTCCTGGGAGGGGCTCCGGGGTGGGTTGATCGCTAGCGCTAACGACCGGAACCCCCCCTTATTTCGTTTAATCCCATGTACAGACGTTGCCTGCAACGTCTCTCCATATACTCTCTTTCCCTATGCAAAGCTCAGCCGTTAACGAATCTGATACCATCGCCGTTTCCCATGTCGAACAGGGTCACGATGAACATCCTGATCTCCGAATGTTTGGGGTGCTTGTTTTCCTGTGCGCCGAAAGCATGATCTTTCTAGGTCTGTTTATTGCCTACCTTAGCTTTCGGCTGATGGCCCCGGCCTGGCCCCCGGAAGGGACGGAAGGTCTAGAACTGTTACTGCCAGGGATCAACACCATTATCTTGATTTCCAGCAGCTTTGTTATCCACAATGCGGACACGGCCATCAAGCAGGACGATGTGGGCAAAATGCGCATGTGGTTTGCCATCACAGCCGCCATGGGGGCCATTTTCCTCGGCGGTCAGATCTATGAGTACACCCACCTGACGTTTGGGCTCACCGCCAACATTTTTTCCAGTACGTTCTATGTGTTTACTGGGTTCCATGGGCTGCACGTCCTGTTTGGCTTATTAATGATGCTGGCGGTGTTGTTTCGCTCTCGTAAGGCCACCCACTATTCCCATGAGAATCATTTCGGCATAGAGGCCACGGAGCTTTACTGGCACTTTGTCGATGTTATTTGGATTATTCTGTTTGCCCTGCTATATCTGTGGCGCTAGTCTGCCTTAAATCCGTCCTTGGTCATGACACCAATGGAGAGCAGGTCGTAGTCTGTGGCCGCGTTGGGATTAATGTTGACCCGGAGTAGGTGAACGGCATCATCTGTGTTGCGGTCAATGGCCGTCTGAACATTTTCTCGGGTGGGAGACTCTCCTAACCCCGTAATAATTGACTGGGCGGTGTTGTAGCTGGCAGATGTGGTCCAATCTACCGTTGTTTCCCAAAGGGCACGTGGGGCATCGCTAAAGGGTGATGCCCCACTTTGGTATATAGCCCCAGGAACCGCCAAAATAGTCCCCGTGGCCATGGAACCAAACAGCTCTAATACATCGGGGCTAAAGAGTTCGTGCCCGCCAAAGACGTGACGATAAAAGTGGTCCACCTTGTCGTTGGGGATAATGTCAATCGAGTCCTTAGCCGTTTGTAGCGGGCTTTCCCCTGGCGATAGAACAAAGATTTCCGCCTCTGGCGGTTTAGTGGGGGCGCTGGTGGGTAAATCAGCCAGGTTGACCTCGGCAGTCATGGTGCCGTTGTTGACCTTGAGGGCCTCTTCAAAGCTAGCTTTAAAGCTCAGACTGTAGTCGCTATTACCGTCATAAAACAAAATAGCCGTTCGATGGTTGAGTTTTGCCA
>CALBPH010000419.1 GCA_937899365.1 uncultured Leptolyngbya sp. | reverse complement strand
GATCGGTGAGATATGCCATAGGACGGTATCTCGCAGAGAAAAATCATACCGAAGAGCAGCAACGCCGAAATTTAAGTATCCATCCACATTAACTATGATTTTGAATGGTCGCTGCCTGGGACCCTGTTGCCGGTAATACCGTTAGTTATGAAGGTTTTGTGTTTGAGCAAGCGCCTAACACATCGCTTTTTATCTAACGTTTACCTCACTAATTTACTAGGATGACCAAATGTGGACCCTATTGCATCTGTGAGGTTAGTTAGGGCAATGGATAGTCCTGAACGCCTTAAATGGCAACGGCTAATCTGGCTAGCTATCGATGTTGGGTAGCCTCTCTTTTAGAGATATGTACCCATCGATGGCATGTGCCCTAGGGAGCGACTAATGCCAGGCTTAAGTTGATGAAGCTAAAGTTCATACTGAGGTTCCTGATTTTGATTGAATGGGATGGGTCAGAATGGAGCAGTAGCGTAAAATATCAACACTGCACCCTCTAAGCCGCCTCCATGGTCGCCACCTTACCCTCAAAAAACGCAAAAAAATTAGAAGCTCGTCTGCGGGGGCTAGTGGGCAAGGCGATTTATGACTACGCCATGATTGAGGCTGGCGATAAGGTCATGGTGTGTCTGTCGGGGGGAAAAGACTCCTACACCATGCTGTCGTTACTGATGTCATTACAGCGTAGTGCGCCCATAAAATTTGATTTGCTAGCGGGCAACCTAGATCAAAAGCAGCCCGATTTTCCAGAGCATGTGCTGCCTGACTATTTAGAGTCTGTGGGTGTGCCCTATCGCATTGTTGAGGAAGATACCTACAGCACAGTAACCCGCATTATTCCCGAAGGTAAAACCATGTGTGGTCTTTGCTCTCGGCTGCGTCGCGGCATTCTCTATCGAGTGGCCAGTGAAGAGGGGGCGACTAAGATTGCCCTGGGGCACCACCGGGATGACATTGTAGAAACCTTATTTTTAAATATGTTCTACGGAGGGCGACTGAAGGCGATGCCCCCCAAGCTGCGCACTGATAATGGGCAGCACATGGTGATTCGTCCCCTGGCGTATTGCCCAGAGAACGATATTATTCGCTACGCTCGCTATCGCGAGTTTCCCATTATTCCCTGTAACTTATGTGGCTCTCAAGAAAATTTGCAGCGGGCAAACATTAAGCGCATGCTCCAGCAGTGGGAGACAGAATTTCCAGGACGGACGGAAAGCCTATTCCGCAGTATCCAAAATGTATCTCCATCTCAGCTAGCTGATGCTGAACTGTTCGATTTTAAAGGACTGACTACGGCAATTGAGTAGATGCTATTTAATTGGGCATAAAAAAGGCTGACCTACAAAAGGTCAGCCTTTTCAATAGATCCCGCTTTTTATTGAAGCCTTAGACCTTGGCTTCAGTAACTGATGCTTCTAAGCTCTTCTCAAGCTTCATGATTTGCTTAGCTTTAGAAGACAGCGCGCTAGCATTCAACCACTGGGTAATCAGGGCATCGATTGAGAAGAGGCCCGCTCCATTGATCGTGAAGAACAGGAAAATAGATGCGTAAATCGCAGAAAGCTCTAAGTAGGGCAGACTTAAACCGGCAACTTTGATGTGGTGGTACATTGCCACACACATGGTGCCAAATAGGCCGAGGGCCGCAGGGCGAGTGAGCAGACCAAACGCGACTAAGGGAGCCCCGATTAACTCTGTGTAAGCAGCAATGTAGCTTAAGAAAATGGGGAAGGGCAGTCCCAAATAGGCTACGTAAGCATTGGCAAAGCTTTCGATGTCGGCCAGCTTATCAAAGCCGTTGTGCACCATCATGATGCCGACGGTGACTCTGACAATGGCCAGAGTCGTTTGAGCGACCAGGTTTAAGTTGACATTCGGTTTGAAAATGGAGACGAGAGGAGAGTTGGCAGCCATGGAACCGAGAAATTAGGAATTATCTTATTGTTAACTAATATAACGAATATTATTAAGAAAAGTAATGTAAGTCATTGATCTTTTTCTTGGGGACTAGTTTCTAAGGGTGGGTAGGCGCATCTAGTACCCGTGTCAGGATGTTTAGAAAAGCAGCCGGCTGCTCCCATGGCACCCGATGGCCAGCATTGTGAATGTTGATGTGGCGAATGTTGGACGATTGGGCTGCAAGGTCTGTGCCAATTTGCCGATAGCGATGGTCGGCCTCTCCGGTGACGTAGGTGATGGGGATGGGTAGGTTGGTGATTTGCGATCTCAAATCATCCATCCGCCCCTTGGAATACACCTCAAATGCCCGAGCAATTTTTTGCCGGTCAAAGTCCGCTTCGGGGCGTGGTGTTGGGCAAGGCCGATGACAAAAAACGGGTAGGTCGTCCCATTCGGCAAGCAGATCGTCCCAAGGTTCCGTCAGAAAGCGATTGGCCCAGATGCGATCGCGCCTCAGGCCTTCCTCCCGCTTGATCTGATCTGATAGTCCCGGATCGGCACTGACAATGACAGCCCCGGACCAGAGTTCAGGGGCGCTGAGCAATGCGTGCAGCCCTAAGCGTCCGCCCAAAGAATATCCCAACAGATAGTGCTGAGAGTTTTGTGCCTTACCGGCAAGTAGGTTACAACAAAATTTCTGTGCCCAGTTCCAACAGCTACTATCTAGCGTCTCCCACAGGTTAACGAGCCGTATCTCTACATTGCCACTCCCCAGCGTTTGGACAACACCATTCCATACGGTGGGGTGTTGCAAGTTCCCATGTAGGCACCAAAGGATTTTTTCCCCCAGACGATCAGCTGGCACCGGCTGTCCCCATGGCACCGGCTGCTTTTTCAAAGGTTACAGTCGCTGCGGCCGTTTGCTCACTACCAAACAGCGCTTCGGCAATACGCGGGGCGAATGTAAATGTGTTGAGACCTTGGGTGGCCAGATAGGCAAGGTCATCGACGTCACGAATGCTGGCTGCCAGAATGCGGGTGGAACTTTGCACCCCATCAAGAGCCTGTTGCATTCTTGCTAAAGACTCTCGACCGTTACCACCCGCATCATTGATCCGTCCCAGATAGGGTGCCGCGTAGCTGGCCCCCAGGGCCGCTGCAATTAAAATCTGGGGCACTTCGTACACGGCTGTCAGTGTCACGCGAATGCCGTCCGCAATTAGAGTGGCCGCGGCCTCAGTTCCCAGCTGAGTAATCGGAACTTTCACCACCACTCGCTGATCGATTGCAGCTAAAGCCTTTCCGGTGCTCACTAGGGTGTCTTGGGTCTCTCCCCACGTTTGCAGCTGGACTTCCTGGGCACCCAGCTCAAATGCCTGTGCAGCTAGTTTGGTGAGTGATGCGATTGTGCAGGGCACTTTTGCTTTCTCTAGCAACAGTGGGTTAGACGTTACCCCATGGAATATGCCCACAGGAAGCCATCTATCCCAGGCGGCTGTATCAGCAGTATCTAAGTACAATCGCAAATTCATCGGTAGCTCTCCAGCAACTGCACCGAGTATTTCATAAGACGTGGGCACCCAGACCTGAAGCGGGTGTCTAGCCACTCAAAACACCGATGTCCTGGAGCATTTTCTTATGCTTGTGCACAGGAGCCAGGGTGTTTGCCAGGACCATACCGCTAGCCGCTACGGCAGGCAGACCAATGCCTGGGAATGTGGAATCACCACAGCACCATAGATTTTTGATGGGGGTGCGTGGCCCAGGGAAAATGCCTTGTCCTGCACGGATAGCCGGCCCATAGGAGCCATGGTGACGACGCAAAAACCGCCCATGGGTTAAAGGTGTGCCCACTAAGGTGACGGAACTGCGCGATCGCACATCGGGAATAACGCGCTCTAACGCCCGCCACATCACCTCGGCCCGCTCTTGTTTTAACGCGGCATAGTCAGGACTGTGGCGATCCAGCCCGGCCCATGGGGCATAAGGCTCATTCCCTGGGGTGTAGACATGGACCGTATGCTTTCCCGGTGGGGCTAAGCCTGGGTCTAGCACCGATGGAATCGATATCAGCACCAGGTTCTGCGGCGCGTCTATACCTTGACCCCAATCATTGACCACAATGTAGTGACAGGCCAGATCATCGAGACCAGTAGCGTCAATGCCCAAGTGCAGGTGCATAAAGCTGTCACACTCGGGTGTGGCCTGACGTGTTTTGACAAATTTTTGCAGCTTAGGTGACAACGTTGGTAACAGTGTCAGTGTGTTCCAAATAGATGCATTGG
>CALBPH010000418.1 GCA_937899365.1 uncultured Leptolyngbya sp. | reverse complement strand
GACGGCTAACCCCAGCGTGGCTCGTGGCGACGACGAGTGGGTAGACAAGATTCATGCGCTGATGGATGAGGTTGACGCCAACATTCCTACGCCTGAACGTGAAGTTGATAAGCCTTTCTTGATGGCTGTTGAGGACGTCTTCTCGATTACCGGTCGTGGTACTGTGGCCACTGGTCGAATTGAGCGTGGTAAGGTCACTGTCGGTGAGACTATCTCGATTGTTGGTATCCGTGACACTGTTGAGAGTACGGTGACCGGTGTTGAGATGTTCCAGAAAACCCTGGATGAGGGGATGGCTGGTGATAACGTAGGCGTACTACTTCGTGGTGTGCAAAAGGAAGATATTCTGCGCGGTATGGTTCTAGCCAAGCCCAAGAGTATTACACCCCACACCAAGTTTGAGGCAGAAGTCTATGTACTCAACAAAGAAGAAGGCGGCCGTCATACTCCCTTCTTCCCTGGTTACAAGCCTCAGTTCTATGTGCGTACTACTGATGTAACTGGCTCTATCGCTAGCTTCACCGCTGATGATGGCAGTGCTGCTGAAATGGTGATGCCTGGTGATCGCATCAAGATGAACGTAGAGTTAATCAACCCTGTAGCGGTTGAGGACGGTATGCGCTTTGCTATCCGTGAGGGTGGTCGCACTGTAGGTGCAGGCGTAGTTTCTAAGATTACTGAATAGTAGTAATTACTACTCAATAATCTGTTTAAGCCTAATGCGAAGAAGGCACTGACCTATGGGTGTCTTCTTCGTCCTTTTGGGTCTTCGACCCTGTGAACCTTGATAATTGAAGGAAACTTTAGTCGTAATGGCTACTATTCAGCAGCAAAAGATTCGTATTCGCTTAAAGGCATTTGATCGTCGTCTTCTGGACACATCTTGCGAAAAAATTGTAGATACTGCAAACCGGACCAACGCTACAGCAATTGGCCCGATTCCCCTACCTACTAAGCGCAAAATTTATTGTGTGCTCCGTTCTCCCCACGTAAATAAGGACTCCCGAGAGCATTTTGAAACCCGTACTCACCGACGTATCATCGATATTTATCAACCTACGTCTAAAACCATTGATGCATTGATGAAATTAGATTTACCGGCTGGTGTAGATATTGAAGTCAAGCTTTAGAACGATTGTTGTAGGATAATTTGGCCTCATTCATTGGCTGACCTGCTCCTTAAGACAACCATCGAAAATTGAATCTGCACTATCTAACGGTTAGGTGGATTTATTGCACAATAGCTTATAAGCCTGGGCGTCTGTTTTAGAGATGCTCAGGCTTTTCCATGGATGGGCTTTATATGGGATGCCTGTTTGAACTGGGTGGATAGGTTAGAATGATCTTGCTGCATCCCTAGGGCGCCTATTGGCTATTGTCTGTACAAAGGATGTATGCCCCAAAGTATCCCCTACCCAACCTAATGGATTCTGCTTCATCCGTCGCTGTCCGAGAGCTTCCCTTATTTCCCTTGCCTGAGTTAGTGCTCTTTCCTGGTAGGCATTTACCGCTTCATATTTTTGAATTTCGCTATCGCATCATGATGAATACGATCCTACAGGCGGATCGGCGTTTTGGTGTGTTGATGATTGATCCTGATAGTGGTGAGATTTCAAAGGTTGGATGCTGCGCTGAAGTGGTCCATTTTCAGCGGTTGCCGGATGACCGGATGAAGATATTGACCATGGGGCAGCAGCGATTTCGAGTGTTGGACTATGTTCGAGAAAAACCCTATCGGGTGGGCTTAGTCGAGTGGATTGAGGATGAAGCTGTCGATCAAGATCTGGTGCCCTTAGCGTCTGAAGTTGACCAGCTATTGCGTGATGTTGTGCATCTTTCCTCTAAGCTGACTAGCCAAGAAATTGAATTTCCCGAAAGCGTTCCGGAAATGCCTTTGGAGCTTTCTTACTGGATTGCTAGTACGCTGCATGGGGTGTCACGGGAGCAGCAGCAACTGTTAGAGATGCAGAACACAGCTCAGCGTTTAGAGCGTGAGGCTGATATTTTGACGTCTACCCGTAATCATTTAGCGGCTCGGAAAGCCCTAAAGGACGTTCTTACCGAGGACAGCCCATCGTAGGGCTTGTATTGAGAAGCGACGATATAAGGTTACGAAATCTGAGTTTCAATTTGTGCGTAGCTGCCAAAAATTTTTAAGCTTTTAGTGCAGTTTTGAAGTAGCTGCAATGCAGCTTGAGTATTAGGGTTATCCAAACTTGCCTCAATATCAATAAAAAATCGGTAGTCTCCCAAGGCAAGCTTGGTGGGACGCGATTCGATTCGGCTCATATTGATGCCTTGGGTTGCAAATAGCTGTAAAGGCTTGAGCAGTGCTCCTGGTGTATTGTCGGGCAGTCTAAATGCTAAAGATGTGTGGCTGCCCTGTTGGGTGTTACGTTGCCCTAGAACCCAGAAACGGGTTGCATTATCGGGGGTGTCATTAATAGGGTCCGCTAATGTTGGTATGTCATACAGCTTGGCTGCCCACAGTGGTGAAATGGCAGCTAGTGTTTTGTCACTGGATATTCTTGGTAAGGCTTCGGTCGTAGAACTTGTGGCTATTTGGACAGCATCTGGTAGGTTGGCTGCTAGCCATTTCTGACATTGGCTGAGGGCTTGGGGGTGAGAATATACTGTTTTGATGTTGTTGAGACTGGTGGACTGAGATAGAAGAGCATGGTGAATGGGTATCACTAAATTGTTTTGAATTTTTAGAGTGTCCAATTCCCACAGCATATCCAGGGTGTCGCGAACACTTCCACCAATAGAGTTTTCGATGGGAACGACAGCAGCTTCTGTTTCACCAGTTGCAGCAGCTTGAATGGCCTTAGCAATAGTGCTGTAGGACTTTAAGGTAGTTGCTGTTCCATGGTGGATTTTTAGCCAATGGGCATAGTTGGTTGCGGCTAACTCAGAATAACTACCGGAGGGGCCTAAGTGGGCAATAGAAGTCATCTAGAAATATGTAGAGGCCATCAGTGACCGCTGAAATAAAGGTGTTAGAGTTAGCTTAATAGCTTTTGGGCAACCCATAATTTGAGGGTATGGCGGCAAAAAGACTGATCTCAAATGCCGTTTAGACCGTGGGGCTTCTATATATGGTGCAGGGGTGAAATTGGCTGAATGGTTCATTTGCATGCGTCGCAATCTGTGGAAATTGCCATATTCCCTGCTCCTATGCCTATCAATGAGTATTTGAAGAATACTGAGCGGTTAGTATATGCTCTTGCGGATCCTAGCCAAATTAAAGTTTTAGGACGTCATACGTTTCAATTTAGTATGCGTCCAATTAAATTCTTAATGTTGACGCTAGAGCCGGTTGCGGACGTGAAGATTTATCCGAATGAATGTGATGAAATAATCATTTATTCAGATTCCTGCCGTTTGCGTCATCAGGCGGCCCTAAATCGTCGATTTTCATTTAAGTTACGGGGGTGGCTTGCTCCCCGTTCGGATAATTCTGGCGTTTCGGGCAATGCTGAATTAGACATCACTATTGATTTACCCTCAGCCTTTCGATTGACGCCTAAGTCACTACTAGAGTCGACTGGCAATGCCATTGTTAATGGCATTTTGATTGCGATTAAGCAACGCTTACAACGGCGACTTATCCATGAATATCGTGGATGGACCAGCGGTATTTTGGCGTCATCTCAACTTCGATAGATCGGTAAAGTGGATGGACGCGGCACGCTAAATTAGCTAACAGGCAATGATAGCTGACGGCATCGTTTGAAGGAACGACGGTGAAATCGTGTGGGCCCTAATGTTTCTAAGCCTGCTAGATGTTTGGGGCTGCCATAGCCTTTGTTGGAGGCAAGATCGTATCCGGGATAGCGACGTGCTAATCGGATAATCAGTGTGTCGCGCCAAACCTTGGCTATGATGCTGGCGGCTGCGATCGCAACCACTGTCTGGTCACCTTTAACAACCGTTTGTTGATCAATACCTAACTCAGGAATTAGCTGGTTTCCATCCACCAAACACCGTGTGGGCTGAGGTGATAGGCGAGTAACGGCATATCGCATAGCCTTTAACGACGCCTGTAAGATGTTGATTCGGTCAATCTGATGAACTGAAACCCAGCCAATCTGAGTATCAATCGATGCCGATTCAATAATGGCTACCAGCTCTTGACGTTTCTTTGGGGTGAGAGCCTTACTATCGGCTACCCCCT
>CALBPH010000417.1 GCA_937899365.1 uncultured Leptolyngbya sp. | reverse complement strand
CCCGGAGCTGCCTGACCATTCCCTCAGTGTCACTGAAAAACACAGTCTAGAATTTGCCGTGCTGAGCGATGTGGGTAACAAGGTATCGCGTCAGTATGGTTTGGTGTTTACGCTGGATGCATCCCTACAGCCCCTTTACAAGGGCTTTGGGATTGATATTCCCACTAGTAACGGTGACGATAGCTATGAGCTGCCTTTGCCTGCAACCTATGTGATTGATCAGTCGGGCCGTATTCGCTATGGCTTTGCTGAGGCCGATTATACCCAGCGCGCTGAGCCCCAGGATGTTTTGGCTGTGGTCAGTGCGCTAGGTGCATTGGCCAGTGGGTACAGGTCGATGGGAACAACTTTTTTGCCGTCGGCAAAGCGATAGGGGCCATCGAACTGACCCACGAACACGGTGTGGGAGATTAAGCTCTCCTGGGTCCACACGTGGAGCTGGTAAGCGGGTGGCTCTAGGGCAAACTGGCTGGGGGCATTGGGGGCAAAGTCCATGGCGCTCTGGTGCACTAGGCTGGGTTGGCTGCTGGCAACGGTGCCTGCCCAATCGGTATAGATGGTGCGGTGTAGGTGTCCACAGCTAATTCGTTTGACTTGGGGATGCTGGCTGATTAGCTCTGCTAATGGCTGATGGCCCTGCACTCGTTTGCGATCCATCCAAGGAATGCCGGTGGCAAAGGGGGGATGGTGCATAAAGAGCAGGGTGGGGGTATTGGGTCTGGCTAGCAGCTGTTGTTCTAGCCAGACTAAACGCTCAGCATCGACACAGCCGCCACCCTGTTGTGGGGTGATGCTGTCGAGCATGAGCATGCGAATGGGGTAGTCTTCTACACCATAGCTGAGGTGGGTAGTGTCCTTTGGTAGATAGGTGTGGGTTGTAAATGCCTGTTGTAGATTATCTCGCTGGTCGTGGTTGCCCGGCATGAGATAAATGGGGCATTGCAGCGGTGAGAGCAGGGTGGCTAACATTGCGTAGGCTGCTGGGGTGCCATGGTGGGCGAGGTCCCCGGAGGCAACAACAAGATCTGGCTGGGGATTGAGCTTGCTTAGGTGGGCAATGGCCTCTGCCACCAGGGGGTTAGTATCGACGATGCCATAGGCTAGCTGGCCCGGTGCTTGGACGTGCAAATCGCTAATTTGGGCGATGAGGGTCATGCTGCGGTAACCTGACAGGCTGCTTCTAGGATGGGGTGAAAGTGGTCTAAGTCTGGCGTGACTAAGTTGGCGATTTTTGCTAGGTCATCCCAACGGCGAAGTTTAACGGCATCCCTGGCATTGGGTTGCTGGATAAAGGCTGCAGCCATGGGTGAAGAGAAGATGCCGCCCTGTAGTTCTAGACTTAGCTTAGAGGCGGGTGAGAGTGAATGCCAGTAGCCATCGTCTATGGCACAGAGATAGCGCTTGGCTGCTACATGTAGGCGAATGGGGGTGGTTACTGCCTCTGGAAATAGGGTTTCTAAGACGGGCACCGCGCGATATTCGTGACGGTCGTCGATACCGCGCATGGCTGGGTCATCTCCCAGGTGGTGAACAAGATGGCCGAGGTCATGGAGAAAACAGGCGGCAATCAGCTCAGGTGATTCCCCATCGTCTGCGGCAAAGGTGGCACACTGGAGGGCGTGTTCTAGCTGGCTAACGGCCTCGCCACCGTATTGGGCCTGACCTCGGCTGCGATAGACGTTAAGGATTTGTTCTAAAGTGATGTTATTCATTTTAAAAAAGGCTAACTCGATTGTTTAACGGGTTGACCGTTGATATAAACAGCACGGATGGCGCTGGGTAACGGACAATCGGGGGTTAACAAGAGAAAATCGGCGTCGTGGCCGGGCGCGATTTTTCCTTTTTGGTCGCCTATTTTGGCGGCTTCGGCTGGGTATTGAGAGACGCATTTCCAGGCTTGGGCAAACGACATCAGGTTTTTCTTGGCTAGCAAGAACGGGGCGTGGAATAACGACGGATAGTGATAGTCGGATCTCAGGCAGTCGAGCACTTGGTCCTGGGCGGCTTCGTCCACTCCCATATAGCCAACGTGGGAGCCGCCACGGACGAGATTGGGGGCGCCCATGAGGACGGCGGCACCATAGGCGCGGGACTGCTGAGCCAGGGGGATGGCGGCGGGAAATTCTGCGATCGCAACCCCCCGCTCCCGACTCTTGGCCACATCCGCCTCAGTTTCATCATCATGGGAGGCCATGGGGGTCTCTAGCTGATGACAGCGCTGCACCAGGTCCTCCGTCTGAGCCAGCCCCTGAGCCAAATGACCATGGGCGGTCTCCACCAGGGTGCGAATGTCAGCATCTGATTGTTTAATCCGCTGACGAACGCTGTGGGCATAGCGCTCGATCAGCCTGTCATCTAACGTGTCGGGGAGGTGGTTGTTTAACGACAGCAGTGTCACCTGACGAGACTCTAGCCAATGGCAGAGCTCATCGTAGTCGGCCGTGTTCGCCTGCTCATGGCGGATGTGAATGCGGCTATCTGTCCGGAGACCGTTGTTGGGGGTGGTGAGTTGTTTAATCAGCTTTCGGGCCGTGGCTCGACTCCGTAACCCCGGCTCAAACGAGTCGGTAATGGAATAGAAAAATGTGGTGATACCGGCGGATAAGAGTGCCTGGTCATTCTCCACTAGGGCCATCTCCAGTGGCATGGACACCCCTGGGCGCGGTGCAATCATGCGCTCAAAGGCATCGCCGTGGATATCCACAAGACCGGGTAAAAGCTGTAGCCCGGTGGCATCGATAGGGGTGTATCCGGTGGGTGCCGTTGTCTGATCAACAGCGACAAATTTACCGTCTTTGACCAGGACGGTACTATCTTTTCGCCAGCCGTCTGGGGTGAGCACCGCTGCCCCTTGAACTGCGATTTTCTCTGGAGAGATGACCGTCATAACTCTTATCTGGTGGGCTGTATCCGACCGTTTGAGGCTTGTTGAAGTTCTTTGAGGTTCTTTGAGGGTTTGAAGAAAAGGGGGAAGAGAACTAGACATATTCGGTGAGGAAACGTCCCTCGGTCCCCCTTAGGCTCTCTCCACCTAGGCGATGCGAATTCCTTG
>CALBPH010000416.1 GCA_937899365.1 uncultured Leptolyngbya sp. | reverse complement strand
CATCACCAATGCCTTCTATCCAAAACTCCGCCCGCAAATCCCACTTGGGCAACAGCAGCCGAGCCGGATTGTAGCTATCATCCACCATCAGCCGCAGCTGGTTCTTCCAGCCCCGTTGACCACACAGGGCATTAAACTGATGCTGCTTGATAATGTGGGCCGCAAACCGGTTGGTATAAACGCGGGTATTCTCCTCAGCGGCGGTGAGTAAATAAATCTCGCGGTGGGCCTGCTTAAAGGGCTGCTGGACTTCATGGGTGACTAGCCACTCACGCCAGGCTTGGATTGTGGCCATGGAAGCCGTAATCGGATGCCAGAGACTTACACGGGTTTTGTCGGTTAGCCAGTCGATGGAGTTCCCGGCTAGATCGACCAGATTTGTTTTGAAGGATTGCTCATTTTGGCCCCCTTTTACGGAGGTATCGACGTTCTCCCTATTAGGCATACTGGGTTTCTCTAATTCTGAGGAACGTTGAGCTAACTCTCCCCCCAAACTTGTGGGGCCGGGGGGGCCATCTCCTTCAAACCAAATGCCAACAGCATGGTTTTCAGCGTCCTCAAACTGCCAGAGAATCCGTCTGGCCAACGTCCCCACCAGCGGATGATTGAGATAGCGCTCTTGCCAGGTGGCAACGTCCCACGTCTTTTGTTGTAGATAAAATGACTCGATCCGGTCTCGCTGGGCGGGCAGCATTTTCTGAATATCTTTTGCTGCCTGTTTGAGTTCTTTTAGTTCCTCACCATAGTTATCCTTAACGGCTTTTGGCACTGACTTTTGCCCGTTGCCATCGGCTTTAATCCACCGCAGCACGGTGCTGCTGGTCCCGGTCACCGCTAGCTCAGCCGTAAAGTCTCCTAGAGACTCACACCGCACACCTACGTCACTTAACCCATAGGTGGGGACCGCCAACTCTTCAATGTCTTCGCGGGGTAGCCCTGCTCGCTCCGCCGCCTCGGTTATAGACTTCTCAATTCCTTTTTGGGCGGTGCCAAATTTTACTTTTACCTTGAGCAGGGCTAGCTGGCCAATGGCATCCGTTGTTGGCATTTGTCCTAAGGCCCACACACAGGCATTGCCTAATTTCACACAGCGTGGCCCGACGCCGGAAATTTTGCGATAGGCCGAGACGGCTAGTTTCCCCAGGGCACGGGCGAGTTCTATGTCTGTTTGGTCTGCACAGAGCCACACTAACCCTTTGAGAATGTCAGCATTTTGGTCTTGTGCTAAATCACACTAACTTCGGGCTCTTGGCCATTTTTGGTGATCGCGCTGTCCTTGTCTGAATTGAAAGGTATAGCAGTCATTCATTCGTCAAAATAAGTCGCTTGGCCAGTAAGTCTAGCCCAGCCCGACCAAACATTTGTCTTTTGAGCATTTTCAATCGATTGTTTTGCCCCTCAACCGGTCCATTGCTGACATCTAATGTAACACCCGCTCTGACGGCATCATAATCTTCTTCTAAGCCCTTAGCAAAGCTCTGAAATGCTTTCACTGTGGTATTCTTAGCCTCCTCTAGCCAACTATCTAAATTTTGAGGGAGCTGCTCTCGAACCAGTTTTATAAACCCTTGAGTGAGACTGATTGCTTCCGATAGATCAGACTGTTGAGTGAGACGCTCCAACAGTGTCTTTTGCTTGTTATTCAACGTCTCTGGTCGCTGTAAGACTAACCAAGCGGCTCGACGAGCACTCAAGGGTTTATGGTTATCGCTTTTGACTTTTGGGGCTGGGCCTCGACCTGGCAAGTCATTTAGTGATTCAGGGGCTGGCAGTAGTTGAGGTTGTGTTCCCCGAAGTTGCTGTGTGTAGCGGGCAACGGTTGCATAGCTACCGGGATAGCCATGCTGTTGAATTTCTTCAAATAGTTGTTTAGTTTGTTGACGTCCTTGATTCCACTGGTCAATGAGATAAGGTTTATAGGGATCTAGCCCACTACCTCGTTGCCGTATAGATGGCTGCCATTCTGGAAAGGTTGAGTGAGATAAGTATGTGTATACAGTGCGTTTACCCATGCCCAGATGATGGGCAATATCCTTAATTTTGTGTCCTTGCTTGCGTAAGGCATGGACTTGCTCGTAGCGTTCCAAGCGTTCGGCCCGCTTTTGCGCCTTTTTTATTTGACGTGGGCTCTGAGATGCTGAGGTCTGTGGCTCAGAGGGTTGGGGTAAGATAACTCCGTCAGCTTGAAGCTGCTCCCGTTCAACCTGCTTGAGAGCTTTAGTGTTTCCCTTAAAGGCCTTTTCTAAAGTCTCTTCAAGATTGTGTAGCAGATGAAACCGATCTGCCACCTGCACCGCATCCGGAGCTCCTTGAGTCATGCCTCGTTTGTACGTTTTGGAGCGGTCCCGTGACAAGATTTCAATGCCAGGGTGATCTTCTAGCCATGTTGCCAATGTTTCAGCTGTCCGGTCTGGTAACAAGGCAATAGGATGATTTGTTTCGAGATCCACCAAGATAGTCCCATAGTGATGGCCTTTACGGAACGCAAAATCATCCACACCCAGAATCTTAGGGGTAACAATGTCGGGTAGCGGCAAGCTAGACAGAAGACGCAGAAAGGTATTACGACTATAGCCATACCCCAACTTGTGGCTTAATCGAGCCGCTGCTGACCCACCTAATTCCAGTCCCATGGCGATTAAATGTTCTGTGTAACGAGTCGTGCGTCTAGCCCAAGGGGCGACCAGGCTTGGTAAGCGCTCGGTAAAGATCCGTCGCTGACAGGCGTCATTGAGACAGAAAAACTTACAGACCTCTAACAAGAGGATCAAACTGAACTGAACCAACGGTAAATCTCTGAGGATTCGCTGATAGCGACTATGAACTCGTCCGGTGGGGGCTTGGCATAATGGACAGTGCGCAATCACCTGAGTGGATTCTACGGTGACGACGAACTGATGGGTTCCCGTATCTAACTCCCAGTGTTTCAAGGCTAGGGCTGATGGGTCAGGTAGTAGATGCTGTAGGAGGTCCATAATAGGGATGCACGCAAAGTCCATCTCTATCTACGCCTTGCCACCCCATTTGGATCACCAAAAATGGCCAAGAGCCC
>CALBPH010000415.1 GCA_937899365.1 uncultured Leptolyngbya sp. | reverse complement strand
AGAATCTATGATTCAAATCAGGTTTATGAAAAAAATAGCAATCGGATAGCTACTTAAACATTTATTAAGACGGGTTGACACGGCTGCATATTCACACGACTTCGGGCTCTTAGCCGTTATTTGATGCTGGCGGCGAAAGATTGCTTACCATTCAATTTTAGGGGGGTGCCATGGCCCATTATTTGAGAAACACAATTTTACGGTGATTGCGCTGAATGATGCCGTCATCTTGTAGTTTTCGCAGTGAGCGTGAAACTACCTCCGGTGCAAGGCAAATTTGTTCGGCAATCTCTTTGATAGAGCAATCGAGAACGCAGGTACGTTTGTCAGATATATCTAGTGTATTGAGATAGGCCAGTACCCGGTCATAGGCTGAGCGTATGCAGCGCAGCGTCATGATAGTTTTAGCTCGGCAAAGTTGTTCTGCTAAATGAACCACAAAGGTTAAGGAAATTTCTGGATCGGTTTGTAGCAGGGTGAGAAAGGTTTGTTTTGGCAGGGCGATGAGCAGCGATGGTTGGGTTGCGATCGCAGAATTCTGATAGGTTGCATTAAACAAAGCATCTTCTCCAAACCATGTACCAGTTTCCACCGCATACTGGTTACTCATTTGACCGCTCTCTAAATAGCGCGCCAGCTGAACTTTGCCAGTGTGCACGCCAAAAATACGCTGGGCCGGTTCGTCGGCATGGAAAATAATCTCTCCCGATTTAAGCGACAGTAAACTAGGTTTGGCATCGATCAGCCCTCTCTCAAACAGTTGATTAAGCGCTTGAAGATAACTATCCAATGGTTCCATTGAAAGACACTTAGACTACGATTGTCCCTAAATTACGGGGCTAATCTAAGAGCCCCCCGACAATTGTCTAAGTTCAGCCTCAATTAAACTGAGCAGTTACTTAAAATTTGCCATTTAATCACTCATACAGGGCTTAATCCCCTATCAGGTCCGATTTTACCTAGCTAGGGCGAGCCTCAAGGCAGCCTCACTTTCTTTTCTTCCACTAGCGCAAACGGCAGCAGACACAGGGGCCAGACAAAATACTGTAAAAACAGGACAGAATTAAAGTACAAAAACGTCATCATGGTCATGGCCGTGGCTAAAAATATACCCACCCGCTCCGTCAGAAAACTCAGGTAGAACAGCCCCATCAGCACGAGCATAGGCAGCTTGGCCCTTAAGCCAATCAGCCAGGGATAATCTGGGGAAAACATGACATCAATAGATGGCGCGCCATTGATGTGGTTAGCCCCCAGTCGCGTAGCTGAAAACAAAACAGACTTAAAAAAGCCCTCAGCATTCCATATTAAAAAAGGTAGAGACGTTAGCGTGGGTATGCTGAAAATCAGCAGGACCCCGATAATCAGGTCTTTAAAGGGCCCAGTCCGATGTTTCCAAAGCCATATTAGATATATCGGCAGGGCAAATATGGCAATCTGCTTAATTCCCAGGGAGATGCTAAACATTAGCAACGCAAGTCTTGTTTTCTCTTTTAAAAGAACTAAAGAGAAAACCAAAAAGAAGATGGCGGCAAACTCTAGATGATGGACACGAACAATGTAAATGCTCCAGCGCCCCAATAGTATAATCATCGAGGCAGCCGCCCCCAAGATTAGCAGGCCTCGCCGTTGGAAATATTTTAGCGTCAGCCCTACGATGCCCATGTGAAAGGTAAACGACAGGGGTCGCCAGAAATATAACCAGTCACGATAGTCTAGAAATCCTAGCTTTTGCACCATGGCAGACAACAGATAGGCAATGGGAAAATAGGTGGCGTACTTATCATTCTCCCTCAGATTACCGGCCAACACTCTGGCGTAGGGATTCTCTCCAGCAATAATGCGTTTCCCTTCGAGCCAGATATAGTACATGTCATGGCCCTGCAGCTCCTCAGCAGGGGTGTGCCAAAAGTGATAATGAATAAAGAAGCCCGCCGATACCAGCAGCAAAAAAATAAACCAATATTGTTTATCCCATCTAGATAACACGGCCATAGTAGATTAGCTGCACAACAAGGGTCGTCACTGTAAACAAGGAATTAGTATGGCATTAAATCATCTGTGTTTGGGCTTATTCTAGGCCGTGATGATTAGCAGGCCTGAAGAACTATTGACCCGCATTGACCTGCACTGGGGCTCGAAGGAGACTGGGCGGCTAGCCGTTAACCTATCTCCCTCAGTCTGTTGATCTGGGCTAAGAATTAATGGCCGTTATAAAAATATTTCCCCTGGGTCCTATTGTTAAAAGAGCCAGGGGAAATACGGTCAGTATTCTGTTGTAGCTA
>CALBPH010000414.1 GCA_937899365.1 uncultured Leptolyngbya sp. | reverse complement strand
GCGTCTGTTGGATGGCACCCTGTCAGGCACTACCAATCCCTTGCTGGAGGGGGCTAAAAATTTGGTCAAGTGGGGCCTTTGTGGTGTAGACGAAGCGATTAAGTTAGCTACAGATGTTCCCCGTCAGGCCTTGGGGTTGCCAGGGTTGGCCCCCGGACAGCCTGCTAATTTAATCCGTTGGCAGGCTGATGGTACGAGCTTGCGTTGGCAGAGACTCTTAGAGGTCTAATGTCGACCGGCGGACTCGGCTCATAACGCCAGAGATCGTTTGCGCCATTGGGATATTCCCTAAGTTCCTGGGGAGCAAAACGTAATAGAATCTGACGGTAGAGAAATTTTATTACCCCTTTCTGTTTCTGCCTGAACCTATGACGAGTGCAACTGACGATAAGACCATTGTTCGTGACTACTTCAACGCCCAAGGGTTTGATCGTTGGAGCCGCATCTATGGAGATGGTCAGGTAAACAAGGTACAGCGAGATATTCGTGAAGGGCATCAGCAGACCGTGGATCATGTGCTCTACTGGTTTAAGCAGGATGGCAGTGCCGATGGACTCACCGTTTGTGATGCTGGATGTGGTGTTGGCAGTCTGAGCATTCCCCTGGCATCGATGGGCGCACAGGTGTCGGCCAGTGACATTTCCGAAAAAATGGTGGAAGAGGCCAAGGTGCGGGCCCAAGCTACATTGTCGTCTGAGGCATTGCCAAACTTTACCGCTCAAGATTTAGAGACATTAGACGGTCGCTATCACACCGTTGTTTGTTTAGATGTGCTGATTCACTATCTCCTAGATAAAGCTGGCGATATGATTGCCCATCTGAGTTCTCTGGCTGAAGAGCGGTTGATCATGAGTTTTGCGCCTAAAAATGCCTTTTATACCGTGCTCAAACGCATTGGTGAATTTTTTCCTGGCCCCAGCAAAGCAACTCGTGCTTATTTACACAGTGAGGCCGATATTCGTGCTGCGTTGAAGGCGAACGGCTGGCAGATTAAGCGGAAGGAATTTACGGCAACACAGTTCTACTTTTCACGTCTTGTAGAGGCGGTTAGGATAGCCGATTAAGTCCTGGTATTAGGTATCCAACATCAGTCTATTGAGGGTATCGGGCTGATGCAGCTGTACCCGGTTTCGGCCCAATTTTTTGGCGGTGTATAGGCCCAAATCTGCCATTTCGACTAGGGCGCTCGGAGGAATCTCTAGCTGGGGGATAAAGCTGGTGACTCCTAAGCTCATGGTGACATGGTCCGCGGTCTCAGATGCTGAATGGGGCAGATGGTAGGCATTGAGTTTGTCCAGAATGGCATGTGCGATCGCAACTCCCTGGTCCGCTGATGCATTGGGTAGCAGCACGACAAACTCTTCTCCCCCGTAACGGGCAATCAAAGCGCCCCTGGCTCTGACCGCCGTACGGATGGCTTGGGCCACCCGTTTAAGGCAGTCATCTCCTTGGGGGTGGCCATAGGTGTCGTTATATTTTTTGAAGTGATCCACATCGCCCACCATCAGTGTCAGGGGCTGTTGCGATCGCAATGCCTTAAACCATAGCTGTTGAAGATTCTCGTCAAATGTACGGCGATTGGCTAACCCAGTTAATTTATCCTTGGCTGAGAGCACCTGTAGACGGCTGGTGCGATGGGCTCCGGTCAGGGCCGCAGCGACCCATAGCCCCAAAAGAGTCGGGACTATCGGCAGCCATAGCCCTAAAAAATTGAGTGCTCCATAGCTGCCAACGATTACGAGTAAACTAGCCACCGGTATAAAAGTCAGTCGTTGCCAGAGTTTGGTGGCCTGTTGGGTTAAATATCCCCCACCCAGGCTAATGCCGATGATGAAAAGACTTTCGAGCCACTGGGAGCAGGTGTAAATGAGGGGACGACCATCAAGGGTGGTGCTAATAATTTGGCTGGCGATTTCTCCATGGATCTCCACACCAAATTTAATCGGGGGTGATCCCTCAGATCGCTGACCAGCTGTGTAAAAAATATCGGAACGGCTCAGGGCCATACTGCCGATTAAGACGATGCGATCGCGCATCAGATCCGATGGCAGCTGATCGTGTAACACCTGCTTAAGTGAGACAACCTCAAAAGCGTGTTCCTGTTGTCGAAAGTTAAGTAAGATCTGATAGCCTCGTGCATCCATATCAACGTATCCTCCGGTCCGATGTTCTATGGGAGGAAATGGAGTCTGATTTAAGGTGAGTGCTGGGGCGTCAATTTCAGGAGTAATTGCAGCAGGTTCACCCGCTAAATACTCTAGGGCTATGCGTAAGCCAAACCCTTCCAATATACGGGCACTATCTGCGGCAGGAAACAATAGCCCCCGCCTGACAAGACCGTCCATATCGACCACAATATCGCTGGCTGCAACTTGATCAGCCGCTCTCAAAATAGCGTTGCCAGGTATGGGGTGTCTTTCATCATTACCATTGACTTTCTCAATGCCGATGAGATTAGGTGTGGTCCTAAAGACCTGCGCTAGCTCTTGAGTCCCTGGTCTGTTGGGTAAATTGCGATAAAAATCTAAACCAATGACCCGAGGTTGGTGAGACCTAACTTTGCGGATTAGGTCTGCGATGACCTGATCACTGACGGACGCTGTTCCTAAGTAGGTATCTAGATCAGCATCCGTAATACCAACAATCACCAGCCTTGCATCCCTAGGTTCAGAGGTCCGTAGGGTGATCATCCTGTCAAATGTCTTCAGCTCAAGTATTTGTAAGCTGCCTAAATACCGTAGGCCTAAGACGGTGCTGGCTGCTATAACGCTAGCAAGCATGACAACACCGTTATTATTCCTGAGATAACACCAGATCCCTCTATAGAAATCTTTCCAGGCGCTGCCAATATTGTCTTTTCTCACCAACGGCTACCATCCGTGA
>CALBPH010000413.1 GCA_937899365.1 uncultured Leptolyngbya sp. | reverse complement strand
CCACCCTTGGCAGTGTTCGCCACCCCCCCCTGGCCCCCAAACACGACGAGAGAGTCTCGCTCGACCCCCCCTGCTAAGCCTACCTGGGCCGCCAGGACGCAGTTGTCAGCTAGCTGACAGTTGTGGGCCACATGCACCAGGTTATCTAGCTTGCTATTGCGCCCGATACGGGTTTCTCCCACTGCGGGCCGATCCACGGCGGCGTTACAGCCTACTTCCACGTGGTCTTCGAGCACGACGATGCCCGACTGGTGCATTTTCTCCCAGCCTTGGGCGGTGGGAACAAAGCCAAATCCTTCGGAGCCGATGACGGCTCCGGCATGAATCACACAGTGGGCTCCCACTTGGGCGCGCTCATGGATGACACAGCTGGCGTGGAGCGTGGTGTGGTGCCCCACTTGGGCCTCAGGGTAAACCACCACCTGGGGATGAATACAGACGTTATCGCCGATGGTGGCTTTAGCTTGGATAACGGCATAGGGACCAATGGCAACGTTGTCGCCGATGGTAGCTGTGGGGTCAATGACGGCGCTGGGGTGGATGCCCGCTGGTCGGTGAAAGGGTTGGTAGAAAAGTGCGATCGCACGGGAAAATCCCAATCTTGGCTCCCGCGTACTCACCCAGGCTATGCCCTGCTCAGTCGCCTGGGTCTGCAACCCTTCATCTACCGGCAAAATCAGCGCCGCGTTCGAGGTTTGCTCAAGGTAGGGCGCAAACTTTTTGCCCTCAACATAGCTAATAGTGTCAGGCCGGGAGTCTTGAATTGCGCTCACACCGACGATATCGGGGTTTAGATCGGGCTGAGAATCGAGGCTCGATACCTCAGCAATCCCTAGCTGCTGCACTATGTCGCTAAATTTCATGGATGCCTCGCTTACTCATCAGCGCCAGACTATCAAACAATAGTCTGTTCCAAAAAAGCCACACATTCTACGTGGGCGGTTTGGGGAAAGAAATCGGCGGGCTGGACCCTTTTGAGCCCGTACCCCTGGCTGCACAATACTTTGAGGTCTCGAGCTAGGGTGGCGGGGTTGCAGCTCATGTAAACTATGCGGGCCGGGTTTATGTGGACTAGGGCATCTAGAACGTTGCGATCGCATCCCTTCCGAGGCGGGGCTAAAACCACCACATCCACAGACCGCTGCGTCGCAATTTCCAGCAGCAAATCCTCCACCGCCCCTACAAAAAATTCCGTATTCTGTAACCCATTCAATGCAGCATTTTGCCTAGCCTGGGCCACCGCTTCTCCCTGGGACTCAATGCCCAGACAGCGGGCCGCATGGCGGGCCAACGGTAAGGATAGGGTGCCAATACCACAATAGGCATCAATCACCGTTTCATGGCCCTGTAGATTCAGCCTATCCAACACAAGTTGGACCAATGCCTCCGCCTGGGCCGTATTGACCTGAAAGAATGTGGTGGGCTGAATCCGCAACCGCAGATCCAAAAATATCTCCTCTAGGTAGGGCTGCCCCGCCAGACAGCGAGTTTCATCCCCAAAGATCGCATTAGTCTGCTTCGAGTTGACATTGACACACACCCCGACCAAATCAACATGCTCCGACAGCCATCGTTCCGCCTGTTCTTTGACCTCAGGCAAATAGCCCGTCGTAACCAAAGTCAGCAAAGTCTGCCCCGTGTTGTGACCAACCCGCAGCGCCAGGTGTCTCAAACGCCCCTGATGTTTCTTCTCGTTATATAAGCTCCAGCCCTTTTCCTGAATCACCGCCTTAGCATCCACAAGCAGAGGATTTAGGACTTCGTTTTGAATAGGACACCGATTTAAATTCACAATTTGGTGGGTCCCCTGTCGGTAATAGCCAGCCTTAACTCCCCCCTCCTGCCCTCGCGCCAGAGGGTAGGTGGCCTTATTGCGATAGCCCAACGGCTGGGGGGCCGCCAATATTGGCACCATGGGAACTGTTTCAAACCCACCCAGGCGCATTAGCGCCGACTGCACCTGGTTTTCCTTAGCCTGTAGCTGATAGTCATAGTCCACCGCTTGCCACTGACACCCACCACACTTGTCCGCCACAATGCAGGCTGGCCGTACCCGGTGAGGTGAGGGCTCGATCATGGTCAGCCACTTGCCATAGCCGTAGGTGGGCTTTATCCGCGTCAGTCGAACCTGAAGTTTATCCCCAGGAACCGTGTTGGGCACAAACACGACTCGCTCTTGCCAACGCCCTACCCCATCTCCACTGTTGCTCAGGTCGTCAATTGTCAGGTCAATCACCTGTCCCTGCTGCCAGCTGGGAGCGTTTACGAGTGAAGTCATAGTGCTGCTCTAGACCGAGACGAGGTTTAATTCTATTGCATCTGTCCCGTTGCATCCGTCAGGTGAACTAGGACAACGGATATCCCTGAAAGCCTTAAATTACAGCAGCTACCGTGACTCACCGTCGGCGTAGCCTCTCCTTATCCTTTGGAGACACCCATCTAGAGGCGTACATCCGTCATTGGCCATATGGCAATAGCTGAGAGTCCTTGATAGCCATCAACAGTACAGCTGCTTTGTAAACTCTCTTAACATACCTCTCAGACAAAGAGCCATGAACCGTTATTATTCAAGGGATAAAAATATTTGAGCAGGGCAAAGTTATCCTTTCCTTGGGTGCCCTAGAGTCGTTACACTAAAGCAAATACGAGTCACCGAATTCACTAAGCTATGTCTGTCGTTAGCCAAGTAATCCTCAATGCAGATGATGAGCTGCGCTATCCTACCAGCGGCGAGCTTAAAGGTATCAAAGACTATTTACAGACCGGTCCCCAGCGCCTAGGCATTGCCCAAACCCTGGCCGAAAATGAGAAAAAGATTGTAGATCAGGCCAGTAAGGCTTTGTGGCGTCGTCGCCCTGATTTTATTGCCCCGGGTGGGAATGCCTACGGCCAAAAGGAAAGAGCCCTCTGCCTGCGCGACTATGGCTGGTATCTACGTCTGATTACCTACGGCATTATCGCTGGCAACCAGGACCCCATCGAAGATATTGGCCTGGTGGGCGTCCGTGAAATGTACAACGCCCTCGATGTTCCTGTTCCTGGTATGGTAGCCGCCATTGAGTGCCTCAAAGACGCCTCCCTGGCACTCCTGACAGAGCCCCAGGCCCTCGAAGCGGCTCCCTACTTTGACTACATTATTCAGGCGATGGCCAGTTAGCCACGACTTGAATGGTTTAGGCACATAAATCAGCCAGACATTTAGTTGCAAAACACGACAGAGGGAGTACATTTGATCGTACTTCCTCTGTCGTGTTTGTATTCGTACTAGGTTCATACTAGGTATGGTGTCTGCTAAGCAACGTCGTCAAGGCTGCAAACTCGGTGCAGTCGTAAAATCAAATTCCCACTGTGACTATGTGATCCAGCTAGATACAGTTAGGGATGTGATCTCGCCGCCCACTGCTAGCGATTATGGCTTTGGGCAGTTTGTCACCCTAGAAACCCATCAGCAACACTGGGCCGTGGGCATTATCTACAACTCCCAGCTGTTTAACCCAGCGTTTTTAAACAGCGGTCCTCAGCTCACTAGTACCCCCGATCCGCTATATACCCCTGACCTTATTCAAGAGACCAAAACCCTACTAAACGTTGTTCTGGTGGGTAGCTTGACCGAGCAAAACGGTCAAGCCAGAAGTCAACATGGGATTCCGCGAAATGTAGTGCCTGTAAGCACTCCCGTGAACAGCATGG
>CALBPH010000412.1 GCA_937899365.1 uncultured Leptolyngbya sp. | reverse complement strand
CATCCAAATGCAGGAATCGTACTTTGTAGTCGGTGGAACGATACTTAGACATCAGAGGGAGCCAGTCTTCAGACTTAATCTCTTGGGTTAACTGGGAAAACGACTTAGGTACTCGAATCCTGGCCATGGCAAGTTGCACTGAACACAATCATATTTTCTGACTGTATACGATCTCAATAGATGTAAACGCATTTTTTGGATTTTGCGTTTTATCTGTATTTCTATTGGCTTTTCATAGCCCAAAACCCTATTTAACATAAGGGGGTAGACCTTTTCTACGACGACTCGTTTTAGTGCGTTTTCTTTGCTTTAAGGGCAATTGCACCCATTATTTCGTTCTGTTAGCTGTGATTTATATGGGGAAGGAATCTATGTAGACCTTCCAGATGGGCGGCGGACGACTAGAATTGATAAGACAATTCTGATTGCAAGATCTGGCGGAGCTGGCGAAGACGGTCAGCCGCAGGTGTAGTAGAACCTAATTTAGTACCAAGGGGAACGTAAACGTGGAGTCTCGATATAACCCAGCAGACATCGAGAAAAAGTGGCAGCAGCAGTGGGTTGACCAGGGCCTGGATAATACCCCTGCTGACCCAGGGCAGAAAAAGTTTTATGCCCTGTCCATGTTTCCGTATCCTTCTGGCAATCTGCACATGGGCCATGTGCGCAACTACACGATTACGGATGTGATTGCCCGTGTTCGTCGCATGCAGGGTTATAACGTGCTGCATCCCATGGGCTGGGATGCGTTTGGCTTACCGGCGGAGAATGCGGCCATTGATCGGGGTATTCCGCCAGCTAAGTGGACCTATCAGAATGTGGGTCAGATGCGGGAGCAGCTTAAGGAGCTGGGGCTTTCCTATGATTGGGACCGGGAAGTAGCGACCTGTTCGACAGTTTATTATCGTTGGACCCAGTGGATCTTTTTACAGTTCTACGAAGCGGGACTGGCTTACCAGAAAGAGGCGGCTGTTAACTGGGACCCCATTGATCAAACGGTGCTGGCCAATGAACAGGTGGACAGCGATGGTAAGTCTTGGCGCTCTGGGGCAAAGGTGGAGCGTAAGCTGTTGCGCCAGTGGTTTTTGAAAATTACGGACTACGCCGACCAGCTGTTGGCCGATCTCGATAAGCTCAGCGGCTGGCCCGAGCGGGTAAAGACCATGCAGGCCAACTGGATTGGTAAATCTACCGGAGCCCATGTGGCGTTTGCCACGGAAGCTGGCGATGATATCAAAATCTATACCACTCGCCCGGATACGCTGTGGGGTGCATCCTTTATGGTGCTGTCGCCGGAGCATCCGCTGGTGGAGAAGCTGACGACGGCTGATCAGGGGGATGAGATCGCAACCTACCAAACCACCGCTGCCGCCATGAGCGAAATGGACCGCACTGCCGAGAACCGTGAAAAGACCGGCGTGTGGACCGGCAGCTATGCCATTAATCCGGTCAACGATCAGAAAATCCCCATCTGGATTGCTGACTATGTGTTGATGGACTATGGCACTGGGGCAATTATGGCGGTGCCGGCCCACGACCAGCGGGACTTTGAATTTGCCCGTAAGTTTGATCTGCCCATCCATGTGGTGGTGCAGCCTGATGGAGAAACCCTGGACGGAGCCACTATGGAAACGGCCTATGCCGACGGTGGTGTGATGGTGAATTCTGGCCCGTTGGACGGCATCCCGGCAGGTAAGGGCAAAGGCAAGAGCGTCAAGGCGGCGGTGAAGTGGCTCATAGAAAACAATATGGGTGAAGGCACGGCCAACTATCGCCTGCGGGACTGGCTGATCTCGCGCCAGCGCTACTGGGGGGTGCCCATACCGGTGATTTACTGCGATACCTGCGGTACGGTGCCGGTGCCCAATGACCAGCTACCGGTGGTCTTGCCCGAGGATGTGGAATTTAGCGCCCGGGGTGGCTCTCCCCTAGCTCAGATGACCGATTGGGTCAACTGCAAGTGCCCCAGCTGTGGTGACGATGCCAAGCGGGAAACAGACACCATGGATACGTTTATCGACTCGTCCTGGTACTTTTTGCGTTATGCCGATGCCAAAAATACTGAGCTGCCGTTTGCCAAGGATAAGGCTGATAATTGGCTGGCGGTAGACCAGTATGTGGGCGGGATTGAGCATGCGATTTTGCATTTGCTCTATTCGCGATTCTTTACCAAGGTTTTGCGCGATCGCAACCTCATCTCCATTGACGAACCCTTCCAGCGTCTGCTCACCCAGGGCATGGTCCAGGCCATCACCTACAAAAACCCGGCCACCGGCAAGTACATCGCCCCCGGCGACGTCACCGACCTCAACGATCCCAAAGATCCTGAAACCGGTGACCCGCTGCAGGTGTTCTACGAGAAAATGTCCAAGTCAAAGTACAACGGTGTAGAACCCCGTGTCGTCCTAGGCAAATATGGGGCCGACACCGCCCGCATGTTCATCCTATTTAAGGCCCCGCCCGAGAAAGATCTCGAATGGGATGATGCCGATGTCGAAGGTCAGTTTCGGTTTTTGAACCGGGTGTGGCTCCTGGTTACCGGGTTTGCAGAAACCCAAGGCAGCAAGGCTCGAGTCACAACTATCGACCAAATCAGCCTCAGTAAGGCTGAAAAAGACCTGCGCCGTGCCGTTCATACAGCCATTAAAGAAGTCTCAGAGGATGTCGAAGAAGGCTACCAATTTAATACGGCGGTCTCCGAACTCATGAAGCTTAGCAATGCCCTCAAAGATGCCAAACAGCAAGACGCCGATGTCTATGCTGAGGGGGTGCACACACTGGTGCTTTTGCTAGCCCCCTTTGCCCCCCACATTGCGGAAGAACTCTGGCAGCAGCTGGGCTTTAGCGAGTCGGTACATCGCCAGAGCTGGCCTACATTTGAGGAAAGTGCCCTGGTTGCCGATGAGATTACCCTGGTAATTCAAATCAAGGGCAAAACCCGAGGCACCATCGCAGTCCCAGCCAGTGCCACTAAAGATGAACTAGAGCAGTATGCCCGCGAGTCTGACATTGCCAAGAAATATCTAGAAGGCAAGGACATCAAGAAGGTCATCGTAGTGCCAGGCAAACTGGTGAACTTTGTGGCGGTATAGCCAATGGACTGACCTGATCGAGCCAATATAAGCTCCCTCACGCAACCCTTTGGGTTGCGTGAGGGATGTTACGCAAAATGCCCCAAATTGATTGCAATTAGGTGAATGTACCTGACTATGGTTATGATGGAAGCTGTCCTGCGTTAATCTAGCATTTCGCAACTTTGGAGCATTTCCACTATGGCTGCTGACTACGTTCCCGATGAAGCCACCCTCGATAATCTGCTTACTAGCCAGCCCCTAGTCGTCGTGGACTGTACAGCTTCCTGGTGTGGCCCTTGTAAGCTAGTTGCGCCACTGATGGATCAGCTAGCCGAAGAATATGGCGACCAGGTTACCGTCGTTAAACTGGATATTGACAATAACAAGTCCGCTGCTAAGCGATTTGGGATCAAGAGCATTCCCGCTGTAATGTTCTTCAAGCAAGGCGAACAGGTGGATACGGTTATCGGAGCCAAGCCCTACAGCGAGTTTAGTTCCACACTGGCCAAGCATCTTTAGTCATAGGTCAGTCAGGCCAAATCCGAATTCAATAAACCCGATTAAAAATAGACAATTTTCTAGGGGCACTCCCTTGTGGATGCCCTTCGATGCCGGGTGATATCAGTCAGGATTTCGTATAACTGTTCAGGCATGGTAGGTAGCCTTACGTAACAATTCAGCCATTATCTGAAGGAAACCTCAGCTAGATAGCGTAAACATCCCTCCGTTAGCACCACTAAACTGGAGGTACGCTCAGTTAAACGATTAGATTGACGATAAAAGCTACCTTTTTCCCGCTAGACATCGGTCTGGTTTGTGTTTCCCTTTTCTTTATCCCTGGTTACATCTGTCAGGTTAGTTAAGGCTACGGATAACCCTGAACGCCTTAAATTACACCAGCTAACCTGATTAGCAATCGACGAATTTGTGTGTTCTGTCTCTCCCAATGGGTCAATCATCCCATTGGGATTTTTTTATCGCGGCTGCGTAAAAGGCCATAATTTGCCAGGGCGTGCTGACGTTGACTCAATTTGGTCCTTTGGGAGATGACGTTTGCTGTAAATTAAGGCGCTGAGAAGATACCCAGCTGGCACAACGGCATGGCGGTATCAAATTTTCTCAATTATCTATCAAATTCCTTAAATATACTGAAATTAACTAGGGTGGGCTGTATATTTTCTCAGCTCAGTTCACCCAATGCGATTGGTCCATACTGGTGCTGGCCCATGGGAGCAACACCATACATAGGGTAAGGTGTGTACCCCCAGCAAGCTGGGTAACCTAAGGGCGATAACATGCCCCCCATGCTCCATCCCAAAAACGACGGATACGCATCGGTGACGGCCAGTAGCTAATTCCGTAAACCCACTTACACAATTTGCTCAACTTTATCGTTTTTTTAACAAACCCAGAGAGTATCTAAGAAAATACCTCCACCATGCCTTTTGTGGCATAGCTGCTCACTCGTAGGTCTAATATATGACTACACTTACCCTGAAAAAGTCCATGCGGCCCGATCTCCTAAGTGCTCTATTTCCATTGTTTAACGCCGCAAATCCTGACACCTTAACCAGTCTGCTATCGGCAGCCACCGAGCTTACCTATCCAGCCGGGCGTACTGTTTTGATGGAGGACTCTTGGGGAAATGCCATCTATCTAATTGTGGCTGGCTGGATCAAAGTACGCCACGATACGGGCGGTGATTATGTAACCCTGGCCGTTTTAGGCAAGGGCGATTTTTTTGGAGAAATGGCAATTTTAGACGAGTCCCCTCGTTCCACAGATGTCGTCGCCCTATCGCCCGTTAAGCTACTAAGTGTTCCAGCACAGCACTTCATCGATACGCTGTTTCAAGATCACCATTTGCATCACCGCATGCTACAGATGATGGTGCAGCGTCTACGCCATACCAACAGCCATTTTCAGCGACGTCGTAAGCCTGCGGCAGTCAAGCTTGCCCATACCCTCACCGCGCTAGCCGAGGCCTATGGTGAAAATAAAGATACGATTCCAGAAATTTTTAGCTTGCCCATCGATGATCTGGCCGCTGTTGCCGATGTCCCCAAGGAAGACGCCGCTAAAATTATGGAAAAGTTAAAAGAGAGAGAGTGGATTACCACCGGTCAAAATGGTCAAACCCTCCAGCTAAAAGGATTTAATCATTTAGTGCAGCTAGCTCAAAAGTAACGTTAGCCCAGGCCGGGTTACAAATTATTGCCACATATTGAAAAAAACCTTGCTCTCCGAGGATTTTTCTGTGGGCAGACAGATACTTAAGGCGTTGTACCACACTGAACTTTCATGGGTACCCAACTGCCTCCTTCTATTACTCCGCGTCAGATGAATCTGCTACGCATTGTGCTAGCGCTGGCGTGGGCTGATGGCAGCCTAGCCAAAGAAGAAGCTGATGTCATGCTGACTAACTTTAGTCAGGTATTTGCCACCACACCTGAAAGCCAAGAATCCGTTAAGCAAGAACTCCAAGGTTACTTAGTACAAGACCTGCCCTTAGAAGAGCTAGTACCCAAACTCGCCACCCAGGCAGAAAAGGAATTTGTCCTGCGTCTTGGTTATGAGGTCATCAGCTCCAGCGCGCGTACCCCAGATGAAGACCTGATCAATCAGGACGAGCAAGCAACCTATCAAAAGTTAGTAAGTCTGCTAGATTTGCCCAGCACGGACGTTGAGCGCATTGAGCAATCGGCCCAAACCGCCCTTGGTAAAAACCAGGCTAAGGGAAATAAGGTAGTTGATTTGCTCACGTATCAACTGAGAGAGCATTTGAAGGATTAGGGAAATGGGGCGCCATCGACGGATACATATCGCCATACATATCCCCAAAGGAGAGGCTACGTCGATGGCGAATCAGGTTAGTGGTTGTTCATTTAAGGCATTCAGAAATACCCATCGTCCTCACTAACCTGACCGATACAAACCCCTAAGCACTCATGGCCAACATGCGTTGAATGGGGGCCAGGGCCTGTTGCCGAATATCCGCCGGTAGGGTGATTTCAGGCGTCTTGTTTTTCATGGCCAAGTATAGTTTTTCTAGGGTGTTGAGCCGCATATGGGGGCACTCGTTGCACTGACAGTTGGCATCGGGTGGGGCCGGGATAAACAGCTTTTGTGGTAGCTGCTTTTCCATTTGGTGGATAATGCCGGATTCTGTAACCACAATGAACTGCTCGGTTTCACTACTGTCTACATAGTTGAGTAAGGCGGTGGTTGAGCCGATAAAGTTGGCGTGGCGTAGAATAGCCTCCTCACATTCAGGGTGAGCCACAATTTCAGCACCGGGATGCTCCATTTTGAGCTGCAGCATTTTCTTTTCTGAAAACGTTTCGTGCACAATGCAGCTACCCTGCCACAGCACCAGATCGCGTCCTGTTTGAGCCGCAACATAGCGACCTAGATTCCGATCGGGAGCAAAAATAATCGGCTGCTCCGGTGGAATCTGGTTCACAAGTTTTACCGCATTGGAGCTAGTGCAAATAATGTCACTCATGGCCTTAATCTCAGCGGTGCAGTTGATATAGGACACCACAATGTGGTCAGGATGGGCCGCTTTGAACTTGGCGAATTCTGCTGGTGGACAGCTATCGGCTAAGGAACAGCCTGCATCTAGATCCGGTAAAAGTACTAGTTTGTCAGGGTTCAAAATTTTGGCTGTCTCAGCCATAAAGTGTACCCCAGCAAACACAATCACCTCAGCATCGGTGGCAGCCGCCTTTTGTGATAGCCCCAGCGAGTCCCCAATGTAATCAGCAATATCCTGAATATCTGGTTCTTGGTAGTAATGGGCTAGAACAATGGCATTAAGCTCTTTTTTTAGGGTCTCAATGGCGCCAAAAAGGTCCTTGGGCAGTCCAGTAGTAGGTGCTGATGTAGTTGTGAACATGGAGACAAACTCACGAGTTGTTTATGGGGCGTTGCTAATCCTTGGAATGATCTAATCTAAAAAATCCTGGCACAGTAACTTTTTTCTAGATCGGTTCATCCTCTAAATCAGCAACGGCATTTATAGTCTTAAATTAGATTTTGACCTGGGTTAATTATAGTTATTTTAACCATAAATGTCAGTAAGGGCGGTTTCAAGAAACTGAGGCGATGGGTATTGAGGGGGGGAGGCGCGTGGCTACCCCTAGCCTGATAATCTGGTGCCCAATAATCTTTGCGCCTAGCTGTGCAGCCCAATATCAAACCGCTGACATATTGCAGTGACGGCATCTACCCACCCCTGGGGCGCTGGTGATGGCGCAATGCCCCAGCCCCGCTCGGCTAGTTGTGGGTGGGGGCCATTAACGCCCGGCAATACGATTGAGTGATCTACATGTTCCAACATGTCCAAGTCGTTTGGGCTATTGCCTAACCCAATGGTGACGATGGTTTCGTCTGGGGGCAAAATGCTTTGGTAAAGAGCCACCAGCTGTTTTACGGCATTACCTTTGCCAGCATCGGGGCCAATCAGATGGGAAAAGCGATCGCCCACAACGACCTTAAAGCCGACGGCTTCAACGGCTTCGACGATTTGCTCGGGGGTAACGGCTTTGGGGGTGATAAAAGGCTCGCTAAACTCACGAGCTTTGGCTTCTTGGGCATCTTTAGCCGATAGCCCGGTATATTTTTGTAGTCGATTGATGGTCATATCGCCAAAGCCCAGTAGGGAGTGGCGTAGCTCATTGGCAATTACCCGCAACCCTGCCCTCGCTTGTACATAGGGGCAGCCCAAATCCACCACGTAGTAATTGCCGTCTTGTTCACCCGGCGATTCATTAAACGGATTATGATTGACTTCAACAAAAATACCGCTACCATTCTCGGTGACAAACGGGTCGGTTAAGCCCACATCCTGGCGGAGGGTAGCGACTTCGGCTCGCGTCTTGCTGGTCACAGGTATAACTGGAATCTTTAGTGACTTTAATTGCTGGATAATGGGCACGGTTGCGGCATAGTCGTAGGTCTCGCCATTGAGAAGCGTGCCATCAAGGTCGGTGAATATAATCAGCTGGGTCATGGGAAAAAATGTGCCTTGGACCAACAGAACATGTTTAGATTAAACAACGATTTATGGTGCGGGTAGGGACAAATAATACTGACCTGGATGTGATGGCGGGAAGCTCAGCTGAGATTGCCATTGTGGGAGACGTCCATGGACAATGGAGTAGCTCAGATTCTAGTGTGCTTGAAGCTTTGGGCTTGGACCTGGTGCTCTTTGTTGGAGATTTTGGTAACGAGGCCCTATCCATTGTTCGGCAGATAGCGGCTGTCCCGTTACCCAAAGCTGTGATTCTCGGCAACCATGATGCCTGGTACACGGCTAGTAAACGCAATCGAAAAGATTGTCCTTACGATCCGCTTAAGGAAGATCGCCTGCAGCAGCAGCTAGATGCCTTAGGGGCGTGCCATGTGGGGTTTGACAAGTTGGAGGTGCCTCTGTGTAAGCTCACCGTTGTCGGGGCACGTCCCTACAGTTGGGGGGGCTCCAGGTGGCGTCATCAGCAGTTCTATCAAGAGCGCTGCCATGTGGGCAGTTTTGAGGAGTCAGCTACCAAAATCTGTAGGGTGGCAAAAACCGCTGAGCAAGATACCCTGATTTTCCTAGGGCACAACGGTCCAACTGGTTTAGGAGATCAGGTGCATGATATTTGCGGTCGAGACTGGAAGCGTAATGGCGGTGACTATGGAGACCCAGATTTTGCCGATGCGATCGCACATACCCAACGCTCAGGCAAACAGGTTGCCCTCGTGGTCTTTGGTCACATGCACCATGAACTCAGACATGACAAAACCCGTCTGCGACAGCGTCTGGTGGTAGATGACTACGGCACGGTCTACGTCAATGGAGCCCAGGTTCCCCGCGTTATTGAAACCGAGGCAGGCAGGCAGCATAGCTTTACATTGGTTACGCTGCAGGCAGGCAGGGTGCAAGCCGTGCGTTTGGTTTGGATCAATGACACAGCCAACATTGTGGCCGAGGAATACCTCTATCGCTGTGCCACAAAAACTCAACACACTACTAGACGCGTGGGTAAATTTGGGCTAGCATAGCTGATGCTTCTGACTAATAGCATAGAAGCAGTTTCACCTGGAGAGGTGGCAGAGTGGTCGAATGCGCTCGACTTGAAATCGAGTGTACC
>CALBPH010000411.1 GCA_937899365.1 uncultured Leptolyngbya sp. | reverse complement strand
ACTGCTCAGGAGCTCACGTTCTGGACATCCACCATTAGGTTGCATGAATAGTTCGTCTAATTTGCTATGTCTACATTGCAAAGCGGTGCTGACCCTCTATACATAAAGCAAATAGTGTTTGTGGTTACTGGGTCGAAAGCATAGATGTCTTAATCTCAAGTGAGCAATTGCTACGAAATAGAGCTGCGATTAGACTTCTGAGCAAAATATTTAAGTGCGAGTTGAATGTTATGCAAAGGCAAAGAGATATCTACCGCTCGCCGATTCACCCCAGAAATATCTATGAACCCCACTCAGTTGCCAAGCGCACGTCACAGCATGGCTTGGTGATGTCTGAGTTGCTGCTAGCGCCTCACACGGGGATCATCGATGTCTCCAGCTATACAGCCCATGCGTTGATGATTACCCTTAGCGATACCAGCGTGCGGCAGGTCAATCATGTTGGCGATCAAGTGTTTGAAGGTGCCTTCCCTGGCGGTGCCTTTGCCTGCACACCGATTAAAACCCCACTGTATGCCTCTTGGGAGTCGGCTGATGATGACCTGTTGTTTGTTATTCAACCGGAATGGCTGGAAAAGTTAGCCACAGAAACCGGACAGGTCAATCCAGATCGGATTGAATTACTGCCTGTGGCCATGAAGCAAGATCCTCAGATGGAGACTTTGGGGCGGTTGTTTCAGCAGGAACTCCTTAATGATTCTCTGGGTGGCTCACTATACTATGAGTCTTTGATCAACCTCCTCGGCATCCATCTATTGCGTCATTATTGTGCATTTGAGGCAAAACCCCTCAATGAACTCAATGGCCTTCAGGGACAAAAGCGGCAACAGGCCATTGCCTATATTCACGATCATCTTGGGCAAGATATTTCACTCAATGCGATCGCAACCTATCTGGAAATGAGCCAGTACCATTTTTGTCGCTGGTTTAAGCAGGTCATGGGAATTCCACCCTATGAGTATGTGATTCAGCAACGGGTTGGGTGCGCTAAGCGATTGCTCAAAGACAAAAACCTGGCTCTAGCAGATATCGCCCTTCAGTGTGGCTTTAACAGTCAAAGCCATCTCATTCGCCATTTTAAAAAGCAAACTGGACTGACGCCCAAGCAATATCGAGATCTCTAGAGCAAGATCTAGCAAGTTTGGGCAAGAACTAAGAATACACCACTTGAATTAATGCCTACTATTCTGAGGAACACGTCAAGAATAGGGCTGTAATGGCTAGATTAGAGAACAAGACTGCTGTCATTACGGGCGGAACATCAGGCATTGGCTTAGCCACAGCCCAATTGTTTATTCAAGAAGGCGCTAAGGTCATCATTACTGGACAGAATGCCAAGCGTCTTCAAGAAGCAACCCAAAAATTAGGAGATATGGCAACATCTGTGCAGGCGAATGTAGTTAGTTTGGCCGACCTCGATCAGCTTGCTCAGCAGGCGCAGGCGCGTTTCGGTGCGATTGATCTTCTGTTTGTCAATGCTGGCGTTGCTAAAGCAGCGCCCTTTAGAGATGTCACAGAAGCCACCTTTGACGAAGAAGTTGCGATTAACTTCAAAGGGGTATTTTTTACCATTCAAAAGCTCGAACCGGTCATTAAAGATGGGGGCAGCATTATCTTAACGACTACTTGTCTCGACCAAACAGCTTTGATGGGAGAGAGTGTCTATTCTGCCTCTAAAGCAGCCGTCCGCTCATTAGCGCGTTCATTCAGCTCAGAGCTGCTAGAGCGCAACATTCGGGTGAATGCGGTAGCCCCAGGGGCCATTGAATCCCC
>CALBPH010000410.1 GCA_937899365.1 uncultured Leptolyngbya sp. | reverse complement strand
CTCAACGGTCTAAGCTGGTTGTTTGGTATTGTTTTAGCCCTGATTGTCGGACTGGTAATTCTGGGGGGTATTGAACGAATTGGTGCTGTTGCAGGTGTGCTAGTACCCGCCATGGCAGTGATTTATGCCCTAGCCTGTTTCTGGGTCATGCTGGTGAAACTGCCTGAGGTACCAGGGGCGATTGGCACCATCATTGCCACAGCCTTTAACCCGGAAGCTGTGGCAGGTGGAGCCGTGGGGGCCATCGTCATTGGCTTTCAGCGGGCGGCGTTCTCAAATGAAGCCGGGTTGGGGTCAGCGGCCATTGCCCACTCAGCCGCGAAAACAGATGAACCGGTTCGAGAGGGCATTGTAGCGCTGCTAGAGCCCTTTATTGTCACCATGTTTATCTGTAACCTGACGGCAATTGTGATTGTTCTCACCGGAGTTTATGCCGACCCCACTGCCACCGATCTCAATGGAGCCCAGCTGTCTGCGGCCTCGTTTGAAACAGTGATCAGCTGGTTCCCCTACGTGATTGCGGTGGCCGGATTCTTGTTTGCGCTATCCACTATGATTTCCTGGAGCTACTATGGCCAACAATCCTGGGCCTATCTCTTTGGGGATAGCACCGTCAACATCTACAAAGGAATCTTCCTGTTCTGTGTTTTTGTAGGTGCCGTTGTTAACCTGGGTCCGATACTAGATTTCAGCGATATCATGGACTTAGCCATGTCCCTACCAAATCTGTTGGGTTGCATCTAGATGTCAGGACTGATAGAGAGAGAGTTAAACAGCTATATGTCTCGCCTGAAGTCGGGTGAAATGTTGCCAGAGACTCAGGTTGCCCAAGAACCCCTACTGCGGAGGTAAGTAAGATGAGTTGGCTTAAACGAAAATCTGTTCTCATTCCCATTGATTTTTCTGACCTGTCTTATCAGGCCCTGGGACCTGCCAAAGAATTAGCTGCTGATGGTTCATCGTTGAAGCTGATTCATGTGCTAGCCCCGTTGCATCCTGCCGATCCGGCGGCCATGTGGGATGCAATTAGTGATGACGATCGTAAAGACAAGGTTCGAGCATTTACCCACAAAAAACTGGGGGAACTGGGATATGACGATCTGCCCATTCAGGTGGTGATTGGGGATACTACATCAAAAATTGTGGACTATGCCCAGGAAATAGATGCTGACTTAATTGTGATGCCATCCCACGGACGTAAGGGCGTCAGTCGGTTTTTAATTGGCTCCGTCGCCGAACAAGTGGTTCGTTTGGCGCATTGTCCGGTTTTGATTCTTAAGTAACGGGGCGTTGCCGCGCTCCTCGCGAGGATTTTATCAACAAGGTGCTGGGCGCAGCGCGCACCGGGTAAGCGTTGCTACACGCTTACCCGGTGCATTTCTCTATGGTTTAGATTAACTGTCCCTATGGGTTCCCTATGGGACGTTACGATGTAGCTGATCTCGATCTGGTCGCTTTTTTAACTGTCCACTTAACGGACAGTGCCATGGCCTAATTTTTTTATCTTAAAATTTAAGTCACATTGGCAACAATGAAAGCACCTCAATGGTTTCAGACTGTAGTACTGTGCCTAGGCAGTGCGGCCCCGCTCCTATTAGGAACCCCTGCCCTGGCAGCGGATGATGTCACCTTATCCTACGGACTGCTCGAGCTATCGGTTTCGGTGTCGTCATTAGAAGCCTATGCCTATGACAATGAAATTGATGACGAACTAGCGTTTTATCTCGACTTTCTGAGTGACGAGGAAAAAGCAGACCTGCGGACGCTCCTGACCACCTCTGCGGGGGTGAGCCCAGTTACCCTTTCCCAGGTGCTCTATTCGCCCTTGGGGGAAACCTGGCTGGGGCGACTGGGAGAAGTCATTCAAACTGAGTCGTGGCAAAACGGGTCGCGGGGGCTGCGGGGGGCTTTGATTTTGGCAGCGACCGATGAAGAAGGGCTAACGCTGCTAAATGTGATGCGACGATTCCCCACACCGACGCTACGGATTAACTCGGTGGAGATTTTGGATGTCGTAAACACGGTGGTGGATTTATTGGAGGAAACGGACGCTGCGATCGCAACCCTACAAACCCAGACCAACAGAGAAATTGCAGCCACCGACCCCATTGACTTTACCCAAGGCCCAGATTTAAGCTTTCCCTGCGCCCTAGCTTGTCAAACTTAGTCCTGGGTATTAAAAGATACGCAACGCTATCGCACTTTGCCTGTGGATCTATACCTGCCGGAGAGTACCGCACCAGCTCCCTTAGTCGTCTTCTCCCACGGCTTTGCCGCCCGTCGCACCAGCTTTGTAGATCTGGCTCAGCACCTGGCCAGCCATGGCATCGCCGTAGCCGCCATCGAACATCCCGGTAGCAATTTTCAACAGATCGAGAATCTTGTTGCCGGCAATGCCTCGGCAGCGATGGCCCCCAATGAAGTTGTGGCTCGTCCGCAAGATATTTCCTAC
>CALBPH010000409.1 GCA_937899365.1 uncultured Leptolyngbya sp. | reverse complement strand
GCTGGGGGCGATCGCATCCAGGTTCGATTTCCCTTTACTGGCCTGGCTCTACCAAGATCGCAGTATTCTCATGAGCATGCCGTTAATTGGTGCAGCCACTGGCCAGCTATTACGCATCAATCCCTTTTTTCCAGAGATCGCAGCTTCGCCACCTACCAATGAAACAAAGCTAGCCCAGTGGCAAACCGACCCCACACTCACCCCCATCAGCAGTCGGCCAGTCACAATCAGCGGCACCCTAACAGGCCGACCAGCCTTGGCAAACTGGCTAGGCCAAGAATGGAGACTGCGCACACCCCATAGCAGCATCAAATTACACCACACCGGCTATCTAGGGCCCTTAAGCAATATCAACGGATTGGCAGACTGGTTACATCAGCCCATTAGCATAACTGGCTGGTTTCGCCGCGGATATCACATCTGGATTGACATTGATCGGCTCCAAACTCATAAAAATCAAACCAAACTGGCTCATCACCCCCTGTGGTCAGCTACTGTCAGTCTTTTACCCCTATTTTGCGGGCTGTGGCTCATATTTAGAGGAAGTTAAGCCCCCTCAATTAATTGGCCAGACGCCATATGAATACATCACATTGCAGCTATCCCCGCAAAGTGTTAACTTTTATTAACGAGCGCTGACAGCCTAGCCACATGTCAAGTTTCCAATTTGAAAATTTGGCGTTAGGTGTCGGGTTCTCCTACTCTCAACACAGCAAACCAGTCCTTTAGTGTGGCTGGTTTTTTATTGCCTATTCGATGTCAAGTCCACCACCATGTTTTTTAGGACCGCTTTAGGCTACCACCCTAGTTAATTTCAGGCCTTCTCCATAAGCCTACAAAACTAACGGTGCAGTCTTAATAAGCAGTGCTTACTCGGCCCACTATAACTTTAGGGAGCTTCACCAAAAAAACCACTGGATCGCTTGGCTTGGAATCGGACAGCGTGATACCTTGATGAGGTAGAGATACGGTCTATTTCTCATTTAATGCAATGAGAGACCCCTGGCATAGAAAGTGGTGAGTAGTTGTTTGAACGACTATTGCTAGGGGCAAGAGATGATTTTAACAAACCGCCCTCGTTAGGGCTTTTGACTCATCAAATTAGTTAATCTCTTAGAAAGACCAGTTAGTTTTTGCTGCGGTTCGTCACTTGTTGAATTATTCAAAGCCATAGCTCCAAATTATATTCTGAACGTTTCTAAGTTTCAGGATTTCGTTGGCTATAGTTGCTTACCCACCCGCTGCAGCTGTTTTTTAGATTTGTTTAAGAGGTATCTCCATGTCAGTGCGCTTATATATTGGCAACTTACCCCGTGACTTAGAGCGCGAGGAGTTTGAGGCTGTTTTTGCAGAAGACGTTGATAATATAGTTTCAGTTAAACTGATCGCTGATCGGAAAACCGGAAAATGTCGTGGATTTGGTTTTGTAACCGTCAAAACTGATGAAATTGCAGATTCTCTTGTTAGTAAGTACAACGGTCAGGCACTGCAAGATATTACCCTCAAAGTAGAAAAAGCTATGCCCCGTAGCAAAGAGAATGAGGCTGCGGGTGCTCCCACAGCTGCCGGTGGCCGTAAGGGGGGCGGTAAGCGCAATGGCTCTGGTGGAGGCGGACGCAAGTCTGGCAACAATAATTACACCTCTCCAGCTCCAGAAAATACTCAACCCGATCCTCGTTGGGCCTCTGACTTAGCTAAGTTGAAAGAAATGCTTGCGGCCCAAACCACAGCTTCCTAGGGTCCACTTAGCGCGCTTACATAGGTTGATTAACATCAACAAAAAGGCCAGGGAATATTTCCCTGGCCTTTTTGTTGGTAATTGATTGAGAGTCGATGGGCAATGGGGCAGGACGCCTAAAGCACCCGAGCCCTCAATAGCGCCGGGGGCAGACACAGCAGCTTGCGCACTGTCGGAACAAATGCCCGCCGATTAAAGACATCGTATTGATTTTCGGCAATCACATCTAGAATTTTGCGATAAAGCATAAGTGCCGACCAAACGGGCCAGCGGGCGTCCGGACTGAGCACACTGATGCCTCCTTCGGCCTGCCGATAAAACTTCAACGCCCGTTGAATCTGAAAACGCATCAACGCCCGCCACCGCTCATCTATAACCCCATTAATCAAATCTGCTTCGCTATATTTAAACAGCTCAAGGTCTTCGAGCGGTAAATAAATACGCCCTCTGCGAGCATCTTCACCCACATCACGCAAGATATTTGTGAGCTGATTAGCAATTCCCAGGGCAACGGCCTCCTCTATGGGACACGGTAGCGCTTTCGCCCACGGTGCAGTGTTGTACTCAGGGTCAACTCCCATAACAACCGTAGACATTAGGCCCACGGTGCCAGCTACTCGATAGCAATACAGCTTTAGATCGTCAAAGGTCTCATATCGGGAACATTGCAAATCCATACGCTGGCCAGCGATCATGTCCCGAAACGGCTGAATATCTAGGGCAAAATGCTCTAGCGCATCCACCATAGCGACATCATAGTCGTCCTGGGGATTGCCCAAAAAAACAGACTCTAATTGTTCTTCCCAATCATCGAGAGTCGCTTCAGTGGTGAATTGGGCAGAGGGACCATCCACCAACTCATCTGTCCGACGACACCAAACGTAAATGGCCCAGATAGCACGACGCTTGGCTTCAGACATCAGCATAGTACCCATGTAAAAGGTTTTTGAGTACTTAGCGGTAATTTGCCGACAGCGTTCGTAGGACTCGTCTATAGACGCCAACATAGACGCAGGTGAGGTAGTGGTGGTGGGTTGCAACAGCATGGGTGTCCTTATTCAACGAAAAGCGTCATGGTCTAGCGGTGAGTTGAAAAGCAATGGCTAAATTTGCTACCACAATATGACAAATCAAATTCACCATACAAACAGTAGGTGTTCACTAGTACCTCAGAGCAACGGTTGCTCCCATAGCCTTATTTCTTGCTTCCATTATAGATTTTCAAGCGTTACATTCTGATACAGAAAAGTAACATTTACCTATAAGGGTTTCAATGGGCAGCTGTTATTTGAAACCGCCGTGGGCATAAGCTGTAAACAATGGGTTAGCAACCTTCCTTAGCAGCACGGTACTATAGTTTGCTGGTGAAACGTAGTAGGAATTCCAGAAACTCCCTTTCCTAGCTTCTTTTTTAGCTAGGTTCACTCAACCTAAAGCATCCATCCCCATGACCACTAATTTTGATTTTTTGAACCAAACTGACCCAGACATTACGGCCATCATTGAGCGTGAACGTCAGCGTCAACAGGATCACTTAGAGCTCATTGCCAGTGAGAACTTTACCTCCCCTGCAGTCATGGCTGCCCAAGGTTCTGTCTTGACGAACAAATATGCAGAAGGTTTGCCCAACAAGCGTTACTACGGTGGCTGTGAATTTGTTGATCAAGCAGAAGCCCTAGCAATTGAAAGAATCAAACAGCTCTTTGGTGCAGCCCACGCCAATGTACAACCCCATTCTGGAGCCCAGGCAAACTTTGCCGTCTTTTTGGCTCTACTACAGCCGGGCGACACAATCATGGGCATGGATCTATCCCATGGCGGCCATTTAACCCACGGTTCCCCGGTAAACTTTTCAGGCAAGTGGTTTAATGTCGTCCAGTATGGCGTCAGTGAGGACACTGAGCAGCTCGACTATGATGCCATCCGTGAAATCGCGCTGCAGCATCGTCCCAAAATGCTGATCTGTGGCTATTCTGCCTATCCTCGAACTATTCACTTTGATAAATTTCGAGCCATTGCCGATGAGGTAGGTGCTTACCTGATGGCGGATATTGCCCACATTGCAGGGTTAGTGGCCACCGGCTACCATCCAAATCCCCTTCCCCATTGCCATGTTGTCACCACCACCACCCATAAGACATTACGGGGACCCCGTGGCGGATTGATTATGACCAGCGATCTGGACCTCGGCAAAAAGTTTGATAAAGCTGTTTTCCCAGGTAGTCAGGGTGGGCCGTTAGAACATGTTGTAGCCGCCAAGGCAGTTGCGTTTGGAGAGGCCCTCAAGCCTGAATTCAAGACATATTGCTCCAGCGTTATCGCCAATGCCCAGGCACTTGCAGCTCAACTCCAGGCACGGGGCATTAAGGTTGTCTCAAATGGTACCGATAATCACTTAGTACTGGTAGATTTACGCTCCGTTGGGATGACGGGTAAACGAGCTGATGCCCTGGTCAGTATGGTCAATATCACCGCCAATAAAAATACGGTTCCCTTTGACCCTGAATCTCCTTTTGTAACCAGCGGTCTTCGACTAGGTTCTCCAGCCATGCCCACCCGCGGGCTAGGGATTCAAGATTTCAAAGAGATTGCCAACATTATTGCGGATCGGCTGCTGTCGCCTGAGGATAGTAATGTTGAGGCTAACTGTCGAAATCGCGTTGCCGCCCTTTGCAATCGCTTTCCCCTGTATCCCCATCTCCATCCAACAGAGGCCGTACTAGCTTAGGAATGCCCTAATTTGAGCTAACTGTCCAAAAAACGTTCTCTAGTTTGGCCAGTTAGCTCATCCTAAACGCACCCTGACTAATGTCAACAAGTCAGCGGCTCATGACGAGTTAGACACTTATAGATATTGATATTTCTAATGAATTTCACTGATAGACGGACAACAGTATTTTGAACCTTATAATCATCGACTTGAAAGATTTAAAAAACCTGGTAGGGTGACGGTGACTATCATGTGTTGCCAACCCTTTGTGTTGAATTCATAGCCTGCGCCGTCTTCCCTCATTCTGTTTCACCATGCCGTTTCAGATATATCCTCTCCTGGCTTTTACCCTGTCAGCCGCTGTGGTGCTGGTGTCCACACCAATCATCAAAAGAATTGGATTGCACAGTGGTCGAGTTGATATGCCCGGTGGACGTAAAGTCCATAAAGTCCCCATGGTTAGGCTAGGGGGAGTATCGATTTTTCTGGGTACGGTGGTGGCCTTATTGGTTGTCTGGAATACGGGCGGGTTTATGGATGCCCAAGGCCAGCAGCTGGTTAATGAGCCTGAGGCTGAAATTTGGGGAGTTACCCTGGGGGGTTTAGCATTTTTCTTGATTGGTCTGTTGGATGACTTGTTTGGGCTCTCTGCCATTAGTCGTCTGCTAATGCAGGCTATTGTGGCTGCGATTACTTGGTATGTAGGTGTTGATATTGCTTTTGTGTCTATTCCAGGTGTGGGGATTGTTCAGCTGGCCGCCTGGGTGAGCTTACCAATAACTGTTATCTGGCTTGTGGGCATGGCCAATGCTATTAATTGGATTGATGGCCTTGATGGTTTGGCGGCTGGAGTTTCAGGCATTGCCGCCATTGTCATGATGTTGGTGGCCCTGTTTATGCAACAGCCTGCAGCAGCGATTATTGCAGCGGCTTTGGCAGGCGGGGCGCTGAGTTTCTTGAAATATAATTTCAACCCGGCGCAGATTTTTATGGGGGATGGGGGCGCCTACTACATGGGCTTCACCCTGGCCGGTGTGGGGGTCATTGGCCTGGTAAAGGGGGTGACGACGGCTGCAGTATTTTTGCCTTACCTACTGATATTGGCTGTCCCTATTTTGGATATGTCGGCGGTCATTTTGGCTCGTCTACGCCGAGGTCTATCGCCTTTTGTGGCGGATAAGCGACATTTGCACCATCGCCTATTAAACGCCGGCTTATCCCATCGGTTTACGGTGTTGTTTATATACGCCCTAACCCTGTGGGTTGGCAGCCTGGCCCTGGCCTTTTCAGGTATGCCCAGTGGCATTGTCTATGCGCTGGGTTCGACTGCTCTATTGAGCTATACCAGCTGGCGAGCCAGACACCATGCTAGACAAGAAGGGCCATGGACATGATGTTTTAGCTGATGCAACTCAACTAGGCAATGGGTCGCGGGCGGGGCTTTTACCTAACCCTATCGGTCAATACCCGCATCAACAGCCGTATTTAGTATGGATACTGGTAGGGTGCAATTAGTTTGCCTACGTCATAGAGGTAAAACGTCTCTGTGGTCGCGCCAGCCCGCTGAGTTGCGATAAATAGCCCTGAATATCCAACCCAGTCAGTTGGGGTAAACCAGACTGCATGGCCCCGTGGATCTTGGGTAAATGCCATGACAGGAGCTGGGGTAAGGGAACTGACGGCCATATCGATGTAGCCGCTTAGCCAGAACTCATTGGTGACCAGAAAATCAGCAGATGCGATCGCATCTGCTGCTACACCAGCCTGCAGTCGTCGTCGCAGCTGCACCACATCAATCATTGTTGTTGTCGGATCGGTCTCAGGGGGCATGAGTTGGACCATCCCCCCCGGTTGTTGCAAGGTCCCCAGGGCCACATGCCCAAGGGCAAACAGCAGCAGGGTCGCCATCACCAGGGCACTACTCAATAGCCACCGTCTTATCGTGGATGGAGACCAGCTGGCCACCGCCAGTGCCAACAGCAAACTCAGACTCCATAGTCCCGGTGCAGGCCAGGCTGGATAAATGTGAGTCATGCCACCTAACAGGGTAAAACCAGCGGCAATGGGCAGCCCTAGCCACAGCACAAATCGCTGCCGCAGATCGCCAAGCTGCCACAGACTCCGTCCACTGACCCACCACAGCGGAAACCCTAGGGAGGGAAAGAGGTAGGCCACACCCACTAGCCATACCCCCACCATGGTCAGCGGATTAAACCCAGGACTGCTGCTGCCCCCATCAAAACGAGACGATAGGTGGAATCCAAAGGACAGCCAGTCATGCTGGGTATTCCAATACACCAGCGGCATCAGGGTGAGGGCAAAGAGCGTCAGGGCCACTCCGGTCCATGGAGATACGAGCGCCCGGCGGTGTCGAGCACTGGTGAGACAAAACCCCACTAGACTTAACCCCAGGATAAAGCCATGGTATTTGCTGAGACAGGCCAGCCCCTACAGCAAACCAATCAGGGCAATTTTAGCCGTGGGTCGGTAGGCATTGCCCACGGGAAAGATCTCCAACACCGCCACGTACATGACCGCCGACCACCAAAAAATCAGACCATTATCGGGGGCAGCGAGTAAGCCAAAGCTGAAAATAAATAGGGGACACAGGGATGCGATCGCAACTCCCCACATACCGACGGTTGCACCAAACAAGCGCCGACCGGTCAAATAAAGCAGCCCCGTACTCAGGCCATACAGCCCCAGTGCCCCCAATCTCAGGGTCAAAGGAGAAATATACCCCGTGAGCCAGGGCCCCAGCGCCGTTGTCACAGCCACCATCACCGGATGGTCAAAATAACTCCAATCCCAATGTTGGGTATAGAGAAAGTAGTAGGCCTCATCAAACCCTGGCGGCAGCAACCATGCAATTAGCAGCCGCAGACCCCAAGAGCCCAGCAATAGACCCACAACCCATCTCGGCCATCCCATGGGAGTGGTCATATGCTTATCGGTTTCCATTACGGGTCAATCCCATCTCTGTCGGTGCGCACGTCTAATCCATTGCTAAGTTAACGGCTCAAGCAACCTGTCCAAACTGTTATGGGCCACAATCTTTCAGATGAAATCATAGTTCGGATCGGCTACGCCCTTTTTTAGTATCGAGATGAGTGTCAGACCAAACCATCGAGAAATGCTTTACCATCAACCCACACAGGGCTTTTTGCCCCAGGCATCTTTGCTTTTGCCGTTGCTGAGGCTGAGTTAGAGGATGAACCGATCGGTTAGATATGCCACAGGACAAAATCTTGCAGATAAAATCATCCCGACGATCAGCAACGCCTTTCTTTTTAAGTCTTTTTAATCTGTTGTCTCCTGCAAACCCATCAAATCTAGACCAACCATCATGACCGGCAGTGCAGAAATTATATGTGTGGGTACCGAGCTACTCCTGGGTGACATCCTCAATAGCAATGCCCTATACCTGGCCCAGCAGCTGGCCCAGCTGGGTATTTCCCATCACTACCAAACCGTTGTTGGCGATAATCCCCTGCGCTTAGCGCGGGCTATTGCCATCGCCTGCGAACGGTCGCGGCTGATTATCTTTACCGGTGGTCTGGGCCCCACACCTGACGACATCACCACTGCCACCATCGCCGACTTCTTTGGGGTGCCCCTGGTAGAGAATGAATCGGTCCTAGCCGACATTACGACTAAGCTCGCCCAACGCAATCGCCCCATGGGGGATAACAATCGCAAACAGGCCCTGCTACCCAAGGGGGCAGATGTCTTAGCAAATCCCCAGGGCACAGCACCCGGCATCCTGTGGCAACCTCGCCCAGGCCTCTATCTCATGACCTTTCCAGGGGTGCCGCGAGAGCTTTACACCATGTGGCAGACCACCGCTATTCCCTATCTAAAGGAGCAGGGATGGAGCAACGGTGTTATCCATAGTCGCACCCTCAAGTTTTGGGGCACTAGTGAGTCGGGCCTAGCCAGCAGAGTGAGTGATTTTCTCAAATTGGAAAATCCCACCGTGGCCCCCTACGCCAGTGACGGCGTCATCAAGCTACGTATTTCTGCCCAAGCCGATTCCCTGACAGCGGCCCAACGGCTGATTGAGCCGATCGCAAGTCAGCTCAAAGCCATCGGCGGCATCGATTGCTTTGGGGAAGACGATGATACGTTGGGCAACGCCGTGGGTCAGTTATTGCTAACGCATAAAGCAACCCTGGCCGTGGCTGAATCTTGTACCGGGGGAGGGTTAGGGGCCATGATCACAGCTGTCCCGGGCAGTTCCGCCTATTTTATGGGTGGGATTATTTCCTACGACAATGTCATCAAAGAACGGCTGCTCGGTGTTTCTGCGGATACGTTAGCTAAACAGGGAGCAGTCAGCGCCCCAGTCGCCGAACAAATGGCCCATGGCGTTCGCACTCAGCTCAATACCGACTGGGGTGTGAGCATTACGGGCATTGCTGGCCCTGGTGGTGGCAGCCCCGAAAAACCTGTGGGTTTGGTGTACATCGGCATTGCAAACGATTCAGGCACTCACCATATGGAATGCCACTTTGGGCGTCGTCAAGGACGTGACTGGATTCGCCTAATGAGCCGTAATACGGCGTTAGATATCCTACGTCGGGCTTTACTAGGTAATATCTAGACAACAGTAGTCCCTAGGGGGATTCCACGACCTTGATCATTTCTGACAATTCGTTATCATAGTGAATACTCCCACAAATAAGTTAACTGAAGTTTACTTCGAGTTGATTTGATAGTTGTGGAACCTATAATAGGTGTACGCAATACTACACCAGATGAGATTAGGAGCAGCCTGGCTCATGGATATTGGCAAAATTCTGGAAAAGTTGAAGAACTGGGTAAACCGAGTACTAGACTCGTTGCTTGGTCCTTCAGCGCAGCCGGAGCCAGAAGCAATTCCCATTCCTGTTGACGACCGTCGCCGTCGCTAACGTTAGATAGTTAATTACATCTGCGTTCTTAAATTCTTACTAGTATCCGGTTGATTTTATTTCAACTGCTTTGCTTTGATACTATTCGATGTGTAGTTCTTAGGTAGCTCATTGGATAGTGTTTTAGTTGTTCACGGACCCAACTTAAATATGTTGGGAAAGCGTGAACCGGAGATATACGGTAGTGGCACCTTGGACGATATCAATCGTGCTTTGCGTGCTTTATCTGATAGCTTGGGCCTTACTGTGAGCTTTTATCAGTCAAATCATGAAGGCGATTTGATCGATATCATCCAGTCGGCTGTTGATAAGCATCAAGGAATTTTGATAAACCCTGGTGCTTACACCCACACTAGCATTGCGATTCGAGATGCGATCTCATCCGTCTCCCTACCAACGGTAGAGGTGCATCTCAGTAATATCCACAAGCGCGAAAGCTTTCGCCATCATTCCTACATAGCCCCTGTCGCCATCGGCCAAATCTGTGGATTTGGGGTAGACAGCTACTATTTGGGGCTACAGGCTTTAGCAAACCATTTACATAAATAGGGGTCAAAGCGTTTTAAGATTCCGCCGTCGCCCCATCGTGAACGTCACTGTTAACCGCTCCATTCATGTCAGCTGAGCTGTCACTGGAATCGTCAGCAGGCTCAGACGATTGACTCTGCATCTGTGTCCTGAGCTTCTCAAGCTGCTCGACCATAATGGTTGCCATGGTACCCGGTGTTCGCTGCTGAACCCATACCATGCTGGCCGATAGCAACAGCTCTTTTAGGTAGGCATAGGAAAAGTTATCGGCACTAGTTGCGATCGCATCGATATCCTCCATCGATAGCTGCATTTCCGATTTCAACTTTTGATTCCACAGCTGCAAATAGGCAACTCGATCAGCCATCTTAGGCGAATCAAAATGATATTTTCGATCAAATCGACTAGGTCGTTCCAAGATCGCAATGTCCAATCGCTCTGGGTGGTTGGTTGACGCAATCATCAACACCCCATCATTCAGGGCAAACCCATCCAGTTCATTTAAGAAAAACGACCGATTTTCATCATCAACCAAGGCATCTAAGTCCTCAATCACCACAATGCAGGGTGCCGCCTCCCGCACCCGATTAAACGCCAGACGCATATTGTCGGTGTCACTGCTTTGGCGCGTCTTAAAGCTCTTGATGTATAAGCAGGGATACCCCAAGGAATTGACCAAAGCCTTGACCATATGGGTTTTTCCATTTCCTGGCGGCCCGATAAATAAGAGACCTCGCTTCCAAGGCACGTTGTATTCTGCGTACAACGGCTGGGAATCAAAAAACCGCTGAGCATCCTCATAAATGTCTTCCTTGAGGGTGCCAGCCAGTACCAAATTTTCTAAAGTGGCACTCTGAATCGACGCATACAGGTCACGATTTTTTTGCCAAAATCCACCTTCAAATACCAATACTTCCTCCCGTACCTGGGAGTTCCACTGGCAGACAGCAGCAAAAAACTCATCGGCCACAGCCTGGGTATCCGCCAAAATCCAGTAATAGCGGCAGTCATCAAAATATCCCTGGGGCCAGGAAAGCTGCAGCACCATTAATGTATGGTCTTGCCACTGCACCTCAAAGCAAAAATTCTTTTGCTCATAGCGTAGCTTTAGTTTTTTGGCATCCCACAGGGTCATCACATGGTTGTAAACCACGGTTTCACGGGCAGTAGCCGCGTAACCTGCCGGTAGCTCAACCGTATTGATTGACTGGGTAGTGCACAGCCCTTCTTCAACATATTTGCGTAGTTCAAAGTAGTAGCTGTCCCCCTCTACAATGGCTTTTCCAGGAAAATTTTCTGCCAAAAACTGGCTGACATAATAAGGAATGGATGCAGGGGACTTCCTCAACGCTTCTATAATCAGATAGGTGAGATTGACTGAACGCGAACCCGATGAATAAAACATGCTGAAGCGTATCTACGTTAAGGCTTAGGCAGGCTAACACTCGCCCATGGACTATATTTTGCACCGGTTTTCCGTTAACGATGGGAAAATTTGGGTTTCTCGATGCAATTCAACAACCTATGCTACGTTAGCCACAATAAAGTCCGGGGGCCGCTATGGCTGATTCGCAAGGCAATCCGTTTATTGGTAATCCCTTTATGCAGGGAGCTAAAAAAACGCCGCCGGCCTCAGCTGAACCAAAACCGAAGCAGCAGCGTAAATCTTCGAGCGATTTATCATCGTTAAGTCCACCAGAGAAACTGAGTGATCCGCCGTCCGTTGAGCCGTCTTCTGCGGTTTCCTCTAGAAAATCAACCAAGCCAGCCACCAAAAAAACGACAAAATCCTCATCTCAGCCAACGGCTGACAAATCCCGTTCTAGCGCCAAAAGAAAACGGGCTAGCCAGCCAGCTACAAAATCAGCACCACCCACCGTTGGGTATACGGGCAGTGGCTATAAGGTCCAAGTGTTGGCCAAAATCCCCATGCCCACCAACACCAACATGCCCAGTCGCGACTATCTATGGTTTGCGATGTATCCCATTATTCCCCGTGTTGGTGACTGTATTTTTCACGACGGGCGCTACTTTCGGGTAGATGCCGTTTTTCTCTATGAGAACACCAATGCCGGCTGGTGTGCCGACTTGGAAGTGTCTTATTACACTCGACGGCAGTAGTTGAGTCGCGCGCCTACTCAGGAATACCCGCTTGGGTAACTGAATGATTCACAAACGACTCATGGATCTGGGTCACCAGAGGCTCGGCCATCGAATCTGGAGCATATTGACTGGTCAGGACCACCGTCTGCTGATTACCATAGCCAACAAATGTTGCGATAGCCTGCTGCCCTGCTTCCGGCTCATACCAAATACGCAACCCCGACTGTCCATCTATGGCAACCAAAGAATAGCGCTGTACGGACAATCCGTCCGCCGCAATTTGATCTAAGCGTTGCGGCACGGCGACCTGCGGATCTTCCCGGAGAATTACAATGTCGGTGCGAATAGCCATATTGACGCCATCGGCAAGACTGACAATTGCCACGCCATCTTCTCCCTGGGCATTGGCCTGCCATCCCCTGGGGTAGGTCACACTAAATTTGGCGGTTTCATAGCGTTCAAGTTCGCTGGCAGTAGACTGCTCTTGCTTGCTGTTAAACGATTTGGTTCTAGCTTTACTATCAATCGGTTGCTGTTCTGTAGCCTGTATGGTGGCCGCACCCCCAACCACAGGTGTGGCTAGGACGATCCCTAAAGCGCCCATGCTTAGAAACAATTGCCCGATGGTCCGCTTAGTATCAAAATCCATGGTGTTTCGAGTCTGAATTATTACGTTGAACAATTATCCCTAAGGCTCCGAGTCATCTGAGTGCATCAATCCAATCTCACGCATCCCAGGTTTCCATGAAATTTTTTAGTATTTTCTCAACCATAACCCCGGTGGCGTTAGGGCTGACGTTTATGGCCGCTAGTGCCGAAGCCTTTCCTGGTTATAAACCAACGCCCCGTGGTATTCCCAATATCAGAGTTTCTGGCGGTACCCGCTCCCCTTCAAGCACAAGCTGTATTAGCGATCCTCAGGCTCCCCAGCTGACGTCTATATTTCCGGACGACGACCTGGGTTACACCACGGACCAATACCCCGCATTTCATTGGTATATGCCCAATAACAATGCTAGCCACGTGGAGTTCAACCTGTATGAAGTGGTGAGTGAAGACGAGGGCATCTTTCAGCCGGTGTATCAGACAGCATTTGTACCTAGTTCAACGGCGGGGATTGCCACCCTACAGCTGCCTAACGCCGTGGGCCTAGCCCCTCTCAGCGCCGACAACTATTACTACTGGAGCGTGGAGGTTTACTGCTCTGATGATGCAACCGCTGTGATGATGGCTGAAGGATTTGTCGAACTGCTGAGGCCTGACCCTCTACTGGCAGAAGCTATGGCCAATAGTGAAGGACTAGACCGAGCTGCGATCGCAGCTGAAAATAGCCTTTGGTTTGACACCACCCGCGCCCTGAGCGATCACCTACAAACCCAACCCAACGACATCCAGGCCATTGAAAACTGGCAAACGCTACTGGAATCTATCGGGCTAGAGAATATTGCAGAAGCGCCTCTATTGCCTTAAATCAATAGGCCCTAGTGAAATACCTCCATGGTCCGAGCCAAGGGTTTAACCCATAGCCAACAAAGTGGACGTTGATATTTGTTAAAGTTTATGAACACATTCAACGTTGATAATCCCACTCGCTATGCTGCGTCTTGAAAAAATCACTAAGGTTTATCCCACTGGCGAAGTATTGCGAGACGTTACCTGGGAAGTAAAGCCAGGCAATCGCATTGGTCTGGTGGGGGTGAATGGAGCTGGCAAATCCACACAGCTCAAGATCATCATGGGAGAGATTGAGCCCACTACCGGTAGTGTCATCCGCCCCAATGAGCTACACATTGGCTATCTCAACCAAGAATTTGAAGTAGACCCTCGGCGCACAGTCCGCGAAGAATTTTGGACCGTCTTTAAAGAAGCCAATACGGTCCAGAAAAAGCTTGGGGAAATCCCCATTCAGATGGAAAGTGCCAACCCAGATGAATTGGATAAACTCATCAAGGCACTTGACCGAGAACAACGAAAGTTCGAAGCCCTAGACGGTTACGGTCTGGAATCAAAAATTGAAAAAATTCTGCCTGAGATGGGCTTTCACAACGACGATGGCGAGCGTCTAGTCAGCTCCTTTAGCGGCGGCTGGCAGATGCGCATGGGCTTGGGTAAGGTCATGCTTAAAGCCCCGGACCTGCTGCTCCTCGACGAGCCCACCAACCACCTGGACCTAGAAACCATTGAATGGCTCGAAAGCTACCTCAAAAGCTTAACCACCCCCATGGTGATTGTTTCCCATGACCGTGAGTTTCTCGATCGCCTTTGCTCCCAGATTGTAGAAACCGAACGGGGGGTATCCACCACCTACCTAGGTAACTACAGCGCTTACCTCGCCCAAAAAGCAGAAGCAAAGGTAGCTCAACAGGCCACGTTTGACCGCCAGCAAAAGGAAATTGCTAAGCAGCAAACCTTTGTCGATCGATTCCGAGCCAGCGCCACCCGCAGTACCCAGGCTAAAAGTCGGGAAAAGCAGCTAGAAAAAATCGAACTAGTTGACGCTCCCATTGCTGATGTCAAAGGTTTACAGTTTAAGTTTCCACCGGCTCCTCGCAGCGGTCGAGAGGTGGTTCAAATCAGTGAACTCACCCACACCTATGGCGACAACATTCTATTTTTAGGCGCAGAATTACTGATAGAGCGTGGCGATCGCATTGCGTTTGTCGGTCCCAATGGCGCAGGCAAATCCACCCTGCTGCGTCTAATCATGGGTCTAGAAGCTCCCATTGAAGGCGCCGCCACCCTGGGGGAGCACAACGTCATTCCCAGCTATTTTGAGCAAAACCAAGCCGAAGCCCTAGACCTTCATAAAACGGTGATGGCCACCATCCACGATGAAGTGCCCACCTGGAAAAATGAAGAGGTGCGTACACTTCTGGGTCGGTTTCTGTTTAGCGGCGATATGGTGCGAAAGCCAGTCACAGCCCTCAGTGGAGGAGAGAAAGCACGTTTAGCACTGGCCAAAATGTTATTGGCCCCAGCCAATCTTTTAATTCTTGACGAGCCCACCAACCATTTGGATATACCCGCCAAAGAGATGCTGGAGTCAGCCCTCAAACAATATGACGGGACCGTTCTAATTGTTTCCCACGATCGATTTTTCATCTCCCAGGTCGCTAATAAGATAGTTGAAATCCGAGAGGGTGAACTGCGTTTGTATCGTGGCGATTATAGCTACTATTTAGAGAAAATAGCCCAGGAAAAAGAGCGCGCCAAGTTAGAAAAGCTAGAAGCTGAACGAGCTGCTAAAACAGCTGCTAAACGCCAAAAACAGAAGGATAAGCAAAAAGCCAAAGCTTCTGCAAAAAAGAAAAGCTAGTGTCTACTTCAGGCAATGTCCGTAAGGCCGGCAGTCAACAGCAAACTATATATTTTCTTGCTGTGCTCCCAAAGCCTTTCTATACTTCTGATAATTATTTAATAACTCAAACTAGACTTAGGTATAGGTTGAGCATTCTTGCTTAGGATACCTGTGGGTAACATGCAGCCATTACTATTAGTGGTTATCAGCGGGATTGCTCAGATATAAAACTAGGTGTTGCTGACACTCAGGATGACTTTTATCTGGAAGATGTTGCCATAGACTGCGTCTAATCGATCAGTCTATCCCTTAAATCAGAAACGGTTAAAAGTAAACTGACAGTCATTACGATTGCTGTGGGCTAGCTCATTCACTAGCACGTTAGGTATCACCCAATTCGAAGAAAGCAAGGGACTGCATTTTAGTTAATTCTTAACAGCTGATAGCATTTATCTAGAGAGCCACAATGCATGTTCAGTGATGGCTACAGCACATAGTTAACCAGGGATAAATACTGGGGTTTTACTTGATATTTTTGTTTAATACTCCGTGAGTCGCTTACCCGGCTGATGAGCAATTATTAAGAAAACCTTAATAATTGGGAAAGCGCGGGTGATATGATCTCGCTAGGCAAATGTTAGGCACAGTCGTTCATAGTCACAAAAAGGATTTGTAAGTATGGCACAGGAGTCTGTTTCTCCAATGGTGCTCGTCATCCTAGACGGATGGGGCCATCGTGATGATGACAATGGGAATGCAATCAAAAATGCAAGGACCCCCATCATCGATAGCCTCTGGGCTGCCTACCCACACACCTTGATTCAGACGTCAGGTAAAGACGTGGGCCTGCCCGACGGTCAAATGGGTAACTCCGAAGTAGGGCACCTAAATATTGGCGCGGGTCGCATCGTTCCCCAAGAGCTTGTTCGCATTTCGGACGCAGTGGAAGATGGCTCCATTCAAGAGAATCAGGCTCTGCTTAATGTGTGTCAACAAGTACGCTACAACGGCGGCAAACTTCATCTAGTAGGTCTTTGCTCAGAAGGCGGCGTCCATTCACATCTGAATCATCTGTTAGGCCTATTAGACATGGCCAAAGCTCAAGATATTCAAGATGTGTGTATTCACGCCATTACGGATGGACGTGACACTCAGCCTACAGCAGCTAAATCGGCTATCCAGAAACTGGAGCAGCATATAGAACAGCATGGGGTTGGACAGATTGTTACCCTGAGCGGTCGTTATTATGCGATGGATCGCGACCACCGCTGGGAACGGGTTGAGAAAGTTTATAGGGTGATGACAGAGTCGAGTATCGCCGCGGATCTGACTGCACTAGACGCGATCCAAGCCTCCTATGAAAATGATATTACTGATGAGTTTATTGAACCGGTGCGTTTAGCGCCCGGCACTGTTGCCTCGAACGATGGCATTATTTTCTTCAATTTTCGGCCAGATCGGGCTCGTCAGCTTACCCAAGCCTTTGTAGATCCTGACTTTAAGGGGTTCAACCGACAACCAATCACCCCCCTAAACTTTGTCACAATGACTCAGTATGACGGCTCAATGCCTGTACAAGTTGCATTTGAACCCCAAAACCTGAGCAACATTTTGGGAGAGGTCGTCGCCGATCACGGGCTGAAGCAGTTTCGCACAGCGGAGACTGAAAAATATGCCCATGTCACCTATTTCTTTAACGGTGGTCGTGAGGACCCCTTTGATGGAGAAGATCGTGAGCTAGTCTCTAGCCCTCAAGTAGCCACCTATGACAAGGCCCCTGCCATGTCGGTCAAAGCTGTCACCGACACTGCTATTACTGCGGTTAGCAAAGGTAAGTATGGTCTTATTGTCATTAACTATGCCAATCCAGATATGGTTGGGCATACGGGCAATATGGAGGCAACTATTCAGGCTCTGGAATCGGTTGATGTGCAATTGGGTCGTTTGCTCGATGCCATCGGTCAGGCTGGGGGCACCACAATTATCATTGCGGACCATGGCAATGCTGAATGTATGTGGGATGAGGAGGGCCGACCTTGGACTGCCCACACCACCAATCCAGTGCCATTCATTTTGGTTGAGGGTGAGCGGTTAAAAATTCCAGGGCGTGGTTGTGACGTTGAACTGAGACCAAATGGCTGTTTAGCGGATGTTGCACCAACGATTCTAGAAATTCTCAATCTACCCCAGCCAAAGGAGATGACGGGCAAGTCTATGATTGGACCGGCCCGCGTTGACGTGAAGCGTAACCGGACACCGGTCAAGGTATCGCTTTAGGTATCGTTTTAGTTGGTTGGCCATGGCATCATGCCCTGAGGTACCATGGTTTGGCGCTAGCGTTTAAGGGTTTATCCTTTGAACGCCCATACGTCGCTCTACGGAATAGTCGGACTAATTGCAATGGTAATATCGGTTTTACAGGTGGTGTGGCTAGTGTCTGCCATTGGGTTGATCATTTTGGTGCTATTTCATAGCCCCAAAGGCGATGGTCTTGGTGCCCTTGGTGGGCAGGCCCAGATGTTTACTAGCACTAAGAGTGCTGAGACAGCTCTAAATCGTGCCACATGGCTTCTGACTATTTTGTTTATGGGGATTACGGTTATTCTGAGCGCTGGCTGGCTTGGCAATTCGGTGTCTGAGTTGCCCGCGCCTGTCGACTCTGTCCCCATTGAAGAAAGTGTGCCTGCTGTTGAGACTATCCCCTCGGGTTTAAGTTCACCCGAAACACCGGGCGAAGCGACTGAGTAATGCGACGATCTAAGACTTCAAGATTTGATAAATTGGGGCTAAATTTGGGCCGTTTGTCATAGCTCAGACATAGCTTTATTGTCCTAACACAAACCCTTCAGGAACTTTGGTTCCTGAAGGGTTTGTGTTTGTTATGGTTAGCGATTTGGACTCTGATTGCCATCGAACAAACAGCGCAGAGCACTCGCAAAAAGTACCCCACACCATTTGATGATTAGATTAGAGAGCGTTGGCGCGAGCAACCACGTTATCTACGGTGTAACCATACTCTTGCATGATGCGACCGCCCGGTGCAGACGCACCAAAGCCAGAAACGCTAATCATGTCCCCTTCGGCACCGTAGTACTTGCCCCAGCCCATTTCGATACCGGCTTCGACGACCAGGCGCTTTGTAACCGCCTTGGGTAGAACTGACTCCTTATAGGAGGCGTCTTGGGCATCGAACAGTTCCCAGCAGGGCATGGAAACAACACGAACTTTTTTACCTGCAGCGCGCAGTTCCTTGGCAGCCTCGAGACAAAGAGCAACTTCACTACCTGTACCAATCAAAATTAGATCAGCGCCGGCATCATCGGAAATGACGTAGGCACCCTTGGCAACAGCGTCGATGGAGCTGCCTTCTAGCTGCGGCAGGTTCTGACGTGAGAATGCCATCAGTGTGGGCGTCTTGCGGCTTGCGATCGCAACCTTATAGGCCCCCGAAGTCTCATTGCCATCCGCCGGACGAATCACATAGAGGTTAGGAATTGCCCGCAGGGACGCGATCGTCTCCACTGGCTGGTGGGTGGGACCATCTTCACACAAGGCGATGGAGTCATGGGTCATAACATAGAGAACACCCGCCTCGGATAGGGCCGATAGGCGAATCGCTGCCCGCATATAGTCAGCGAATACCAGGAAGGTGGCACAGTAAGGAATCAGACCTGAATTGTGCAGCGCAATACCATTACAGATAGCGCCCATGCCGTGCTCACGCACACCGAAACGAAGGTTGCGATTCTCATAGGCTCCCTTTTGGAAGTCGCCGGAGATCTTCATCAGGGTGTTGTTGGACTTGGCTAGGTCAGCGGAACCACCCACCAGTTCAGGCACAGCCGGAGCCAGAGCATTTAATGTGGCTTCTGATGTTTTACGGGTGGCAATGGCCTTATCGCCAGGTGCATAGGTCGGTAGTGCATCAGCCCAGTTAGCCGGCAGTTCACCAGAAAGCATGCGCTCAAACAAGGCCGCTGCTTCAGCGTTCTTAGGACGGTAGGTGGCCAAGGTCTGGTTCCACTCAGCTTCAGCACTGGCGCCCTTTTCGACCGCCTGACGGAAACGAGTGAGTACATCCGCAGGAATTTCGAAAGGAGCATGCTCCCAACCCAAATTCTTACGGGTCAGGTCAATCTCTGTATCACCTAGAGCCGCACCATGCACACCGGAGGTGTCAGCCATATTAGGAGAACCATAACCAATTGTGGTGGTCACCTTAATCATGGTGGGTTTGTCGGTCACCTGCTTAGCTGCTTCGATGGCTTTGGCAATTGAATCTAAATCAGTGTTGCCATCCTCTACATGCAGCACATGCCAGCCATAGGCTTCAAAGCGCTTGCTCACATCTTCAGTAAAGGCGATATCCGTGGAACCATCGATGGAAATATGGTTGTCGTCATAGAGGGCAATCAGCTTACCCAGACCCAAGTGACCCGCCAGGGAACATGCCTCACCAGAAACACCTTCCATATTGCAACCGTCACCCAAAATCACATAAGTATAGTGATCAACAAGCGTGCAATCAGGCTTGTTAAAGCGAGCGGCCAAATGAGCCTCTGCCATGGCCAGACCCACACCGTTACAAATACCCTGTCCCAAGGGACCGGTAGTCACTTCAATACCAGGAGTTTCAAAGTTCTCAGGGTGTCCAGGTGTGGTAGCGCCCCACTGGCGAAAGTTCTTAATGTCTTCGATTTTGACACTGTCGAAACCAGTGAGGTGCAGCAGTGCATACTGCAGCATGCAACCATGACCCGCAGATAGGACAAAGCGATCTCGGTTAAACCACTGAGGATTTTTGGGATTGACGCGCATAAATTGGTCCCAAAGAACAAACGCCATCGGCGCAGCTCCCATGGGCAAACCAGGATGACCAGATTTAGCCTTTTCAACGGCATCAATGGCCAAGAACCGAATGGCATTTATACACTGCGTTTCAAGAGATTGGGTTGCGACAGCCATAGTCTTCCAAGTAGTTAAACGACGGTACAGTCCAGGTGTGAACAAAGCAGACGAACGCACCCTTGCTGATGGTGATAGCCAGTTGGGAGCCGACAAACGGGTCTCCCAAGCAAGCCAAAGCATGTGCTAAAGACGAACGGGCACGTAATCTACACAGGTGTGCACTCTAGGCAAAAGCCTTGGGGCGCATAACCATGCGGCAAAAACATTCCCACAGACAACAGTTTGGAGCAGGCACTTAGCCACTCACCTACCCACTCTAATTGTGACAGTTCATGCCCCCACGAAAAACGTGGGCCAACCACCCAATTTAGTAAAAGGAGAGCTACCGGCCTAAGCCTATACCGAGATCAATGGACACATTCATCAAGCTGAACAGGCCCATGAACGATTGGTTACCTAAAGTACAGGCAAACCTTTCATTTTATTTAATGTTTCCGTTAGGTTATTATACCTACCAAGCTGTAGCCCTAGCTACGATACTTGCGAAAAACTAGGGTAACGTTGTGGCCACCAAAGCCAAAGGAGTTGGACATGGCCACATCCACCGTTTGGGCACGGCTTTGATTGGGCACATAGTCTAGATCACACTCAGCATCTGGCTCTTGCAGGTTGATTGTGGGAGGGACCTGATCATTGGCAACGGCCAGACAGGCAGCTACCCCTTCAATACCACCCGAGCCCCCTAAAAGATGTCCCGTCATCGACTTAGTCGAACTGATGGCCACGGTCTTAGCACAATCACCCAAGGCTGTTTTAATGGCAGCGGTTTCGGTCGGATCGTTGGCAGGCGTACTGGTGCCGTGGGCATTGACATAGCTCACGTCTGCCGGAGTTACCCCTGCATCCTTAAGGGCCAATTCCATAGAGCGGGCGGCACCAGCACCACCCGGAACCGGTGCCGTCATGTGGTAAGCATCGCAGGTCATGCCATAGCCCACCATCTCGGCATAGATCCGCGCGCCGCGACTGAGGGCGTGTTCAAGTTCTTCTAAAATCAGGATGCCAGCCCCTTCACCCATAACAAAACCATCGCGGTCTTTATCAAACGGTCGACTGGCGTGGTCAGGATCGTCATTGCGGGTGGATAGGGCTCTAGCTGAGGCAAATCCAGCAAACGACAGGGGGGTAATGGCGGCTTCGGTACCGCCACAGATCATGGCTTGGGCATAGCCATTTTGCACAATGCGAAAGGCATCGCCGATTGCATTAGACCCAGCGGCACAGGCTGTAACAGCGCAGGAATTGGGACCTTTTGCCCCGGTGTGAATGGCCGTAAGACCCGCCGCCATATTGGCGATCATCATGGGGACCATGAATGGGCTACAGCGGTTAGGACCCTTCTTGAGATACACGGACTGTTGTTCTTCCATGACCTTGAGTCCCCCCACGCCGGTACCGATCATGACACCTACTTGCTCTGCGTTGAGGTCGGTGATGGTGAGGCTGGCGTCGACTAGGGCCTGCTTACTGGCTGCGATCGCAAATTGGGCAAATCGGTCGGTCCGCTTAGCATCCTTAGCATCCAAATGGTCTAACGGATCAAATCCTTTGACCTCACCCGCAATACGACATTTGTGTTTCGACGCATCAAATAATGTGATGGGTCCGATACCGCTTTTGCCAGCTAACAGGCCTTGCCAATAGGCTTCCAGATTATTGCCGATGGGGGTAATAGCCCCCATCCCAGTAATCACAACGCGTTTTTTTTCAGTAGTTGTCATGGTCATCGACACAAGGGGGACGGTCCCAAGGCATTAAAAAACAGATTGTTCAAACAAACAGGGACGCTCATGCAGGCGACTTTTCAGTAATAAAGTCAACAGCAGCCTGAACCGTGCCGATGGCCTCAGCCGCCTCGTCCGGAATTTCAATATCAAATTCTTCCTCAAGGGCCATTACAAGCTCAACCGTATCGAGAGAATCAGCTCCTAGATCATTAGCAAAACTAGCTTCAGGTTTCACTTCAGATACATCAACACCAAGCTGTTCAGATACAATTGCTTGAACCTTTCCCAAAATAGCGTCACTCATAATCTCCTATTTTCCTTTTCAGCGACAGCAAAGAACACGTCCTTAATGCAGACTGGACCAACCCAAGACGCCAAAACGTCTGTCTGAATTTAGACATTTTTTCATCTTATAGGAAAGCGTGCGCCCTACATTGGAACCCTACGGTTGCATTTTGAGTATGTCCAAGACCAGAAAAACAACGACCTGAGCCATGGGCTACATCAATAAACCATATCTAAGCAGCAAGCCTGAGTCTGCTTAGCTGGCAGATAATCACACTGAAATAGAGCTGTGGTTTATTACAATCCATAAACTTTTGACACGTTGCTCTGCTTGCTAAAAACGGCACTGATAGACTGAATCTTGATTGGAGAACTCTTTTGGCTAATTTTGGCTAATGTAAATAGTGTTTCTAAGGTGTGATCTATAGTACTTACTAGATATTGCTTTAGAACATCGCTCTATTTCATTACAGGTCATAGCCAAGCCGCTATATAGCTGAAACCGTTTAATAATATTGGAGCATTCCTTCGATGTCTCATTCGGTCAAGATTTACGATACCTGCATTGGTTGCACTCAGTGTGTTCGGGCTTGCCCGACAGATGTACTCGAGATGGTACCTTGGGACGGCTGTAAAGCTGGTCAGATTGCGTCTTCCCCTCGGACTGAAGACTGTGTTGGCTGCAAACGCTGTGAGACCGCTTGCCCCACTGACTTTCTGAGTATTCGTGTTTACCTGGGTGCTGAAACCACTCGTAGCATGGGTCTAGCCTACTAGGCACTCGTTTATAAATAACAAGCTTTCACTCGAAACGTTTACATACTCCTGGCCCTTAGGGGCTAGGAGTTTTTTTTGCCCCCTCCCTAGTTTTAGGCCCGCATTGCAAACTTACGTACCGCCACCAGGCTGCCCAGTAGGCCAACTAAGCTACCCAGGGCAAACAGCGATGCGGGCAAGACGATCAGCTGTCTCGGTGTAAACTGCAGCCCCACGGCCAAAAACTGTAGAAATTCGGGCTGTTGCGCCGACAGCCGCTGTAGCGATTGGTGGGTGCCGACCAGCATAGCCCAGGCAATAAATGCCCCCAGCAGACCAAACGTGATGCCCTGCAAGATAAATGGCATGTAAATCCATACGGATGTTGCCCCCACCAGCTGCATCACCTCGATTTCGCGTCGTCGAGCCATGACAATCAGGCGAATGGTGGTGGTAATCACTGCGATCGCAGTTAGGCTCAAAATCGTTAGCACCCCCACACTGACGTATTGCAACCCCTCATTTAGCTCCGTCAGACGCTGTACAGCTTCGGTAATATAGAGCACCTCGTCCACACCAGGTAGATTCTCTAGCTGAGTGGCCACAGTTGGTACGGCCTCAGACGTTCGCACTTTGACCTTAATTTCATCCACCAGGGGATTGCCCTTAAGCTGCTCGGTAGCCCCTGCAATATCAGCAATACCTAGTTCCTGGCTCAGCTGCGTCCAGGCCTCCTCTTTAGTCACGGTCACCACATCAGCCACCTCGGTCAGGCTGCTAATGCGCGTGCTCAAGCTATCAGCCGCCACACCACTTTCCAGGTAAACCGCAATTTCCAGCTGGCTACCAAACTGATTCAGCAGCCCTTCCACTTGCCACGTGGCCTGCAAACTAATCCCAAACAAAAACAGCAGCACCATGATGGTGCTCACCGCTGCCCAATTCATCCAGCCACCACGCTGCAGTCCCAGAAGGGTTTCCCGCAGCAGATAGCTGGCCTTAGTAAAAAACTTACCCATGCTGGTTCTAATCTTATTTCCCGGCCAGAACAGAAAACACAAGCAGCCCGATTAAACCACTATCCCAATGACTTTCACGTATACATGTGCGTACATTTACCTAACATGCACGAGGTGAATCCCTAGTTGCTAGGATAGGTTTAGATTCATCAGCCTAATCAATTTAACCGTGGGTATTTCAGTCAGCAAAGAAAAGTTAAAAAAGCCGCCCCTCGATCTTCACTACTTGGGTGATCGGGTGCTTAGGAAAGCGACTAAGCGTGTAGCCAAGGTAGACGACGGTATTCGCGAACTGGCCCAGCAGATGCTGCAAACCATGTACAGCGAAGATGGTATTGGTTTGGCCGCCCCCCAAGTTGGCGTCCACAAACAAATTTTAGTTGTTGACACAGACCCCGAAGAAGCGGCAAATCAGCCCCTGGTGTTGATCAACCCTAAAATTATTCGCAACAGTAAAGAACTCGCCTGCGGACAAGAAGGCTGTTTGAGCATCCCCGGCGTATTTTTAGACGTGATCCGACCGGCCGCCATTGAAGTCAGCTTCAAAGACGAAAATGGTCGTCCTCAAAAACTCAAGGCCGATGAATTACTTGCCCGGGTAATCCAACATGAAATGGATCACCTCAATGGCGTCATGTTTGTTGACCGGGTGGACAATGCCATCGCCCTTGCCCAGGAACTTCAAAAAGGCGGGTTTTCTGCTAATGATGTTAAGAAGGTTGCCTAGGTAGGGGCGTTACATGTAACACCCCTACTAGACCGGAATCTAAATCAGATACCTTATTTTTCATTATCAGGAGAATACCGTGACCCCCAAAAGTGGTTTATTTTTAGCTGGCACCTGCATTACCGCCATTGCAGCTGTTGGTTCTGTATTTGAACTGGCCTATGGTGAGCCCGACTTGGGTGTGCTACCAACCAGTATTGTGCTGGCATTGAGTCTTCCTATCACCGTTGTTTTCTTTATGGCAGCTGTCAAAGATACGCGGGAAAACCAGGAATGGTAAACGCCTGACGGAGCCTTGCACCGTTGAGTCCTTTGGTTTGTCACCCAAGAGAATTTCCCATGACCACGCCCTAAGCATGATCGAGACTTAAAGATTTCCCACAGTTTAGGAATTACTGCCTCACCCACTACTAGCGGCTTTACAAAGTTAAGATGTAAAGGAATGTATCGTTTTTAAGCATTGCTATGGGTTCTATTGACTCAAACCAGTGCTTGAGCAGCGTTATTTACTGTCTGTCTACATCTCCGCTTCTGTAATGACTCTACTGTTTGTGTTCAAGCTCCTGCTGGCATTATCCGTGCTCGGGATAGCTGCCTATCTGTTGACAGCACGTCGCTACCAGTCTTCAGATTCAGTGGCCACGTCCTACGATCAGTGGACTGATGACGGCATCTTAGAGTTTTACTGGGGCGAACATATTCACTTGGGCCACTATGGGTCGCCGCCGCGCGCCAAAGATTTTCTCAAAGCAAAGGCAGATTTTGTTCATGAGATGGTGAAGTGGGGCGGACTGCAGGGACTAACACCCGGCACTACCCTACTGGATGTGGGCTGCGGTATCGGTGGCAGCAGCAGAATTTTAGCCAGGGATTACCAATTTGATGTCACTGGGGTAACCATCAGCCCCCAACAGGTCCAGCGGGCGCAGCAACTCACACCGGCTGGCGTCACCGCCCAGTTTAAAGTGGATGACGCCATGGCCCTGTCGTTTCCAGATGGCAGTTTTGATGTGGTGTGGTCAGTGGAAGCAGGCCCCCACATGCCAGACAAAGCCGTCTTTGCCCGAGAACTCATGCGAGTGCTAAAACCGGGGGGGCTGCTGGTGCTGGCGGACTGGAATCAGCGCGATGACCGCCAGATACCCCTAAACGTTTGGGAAAAGCCAGTCATGCGGCAGCTGCTGGATCAATGGTCCCATCCCGCTTTTGCCAGCATTGAGGGCTTTGCTGAAAATTTAGAAGCCACCGGCTATGTGCAAGGTAGCGTAGTGACGGCAGACTGGACGAAGGAAACCCTACCGTCCTGGCTAGATTCGATTTGGCAGGGGGTGGTGCGTCCTAAGGGATTGGTCCGGTTTGGGGTGTCTGGGTTACTCAAATCCCTGCGGGAGGTGCCCACGCTGCTACTGATGCGATTGGCCTTTGGGGCAGGTCTCTGCCGATTTGGCATGTTTCGTGCCGAGAGGGCCCAGACGAGTTCTTACAACAGCTCGCAACAAGTTTCCACCTCCTCTGGCTCACCGGCAATCTTCTAAACCGCAGAGCATATCCCCATGAACGTCATTATTGTTGGAGCTGGGCCAGCGGGAGTTAGTCTGGCGCTGTTGTTGGCTCGTGCTGGCATTCGGGTCACGTTACTAGAACAGGAAACCACATTCGAACGGGTCTTTCGAGGTGAGGGACTCATGCCTGCGGGCATGGATGCGCTTTATCAGATGGGGTTAGCACCGCTGTTGGCGAACATTCCCCATCGTCGACTGGAAGCGTGGAACATTCACCTGGGGGGGCAGGAGGTCTTTGTCATCCCTGAACCCGCCCTGGGGGATAGGGCGCTTAGCATTGTTTCGCAACCGGCCCTGCTCCAGGGCATCGTCAACGAGGCCGCTCAGTATGAATCGTTTGAATTTAAGGCTGGTTGCCAGGTTCAAGATTTACTATGGGAAAATGGCCGCGTTGTTGGGGTGCAGGTAAAAACCGAGCAGACCATGGTCGCCATGGAGGCTGATTTAGTCATTGGCTGTGATGGTCGTGGGTCTCTGGTGCGCAGAAAAGCGGGCTTGGCCATTGATTTACAGCCTGACCAGTACGATGTGCTGTGGTTTAAATTACCCGCGCCAGAACCGCTGAAAGAGACCTGTCAATTTTATTTAATGGCCAAAGCCCAGCAGCATCCGTCTAGCTGCTACACCTCATGGGACGGTCAGCTGCAATATGGGCTAATTTTGCCGAAGGGCGGCTTGGGCAAGCTGGGGGATGCGGACTGGTTAGCGCTGGCAGCCAAACCAGCTCCCCAGTGGCTGGCTAAGCATGTTTTGGCCCAGCGAGACTCGGTGAGTAAGCCGGTGCGGGTAAATGTGGTTGTGGGTAACTGTGCCCAATGGTGGAAGCCGGGAGTACTGCTGCTGGGAGATGCGGCTCATCC